>DATMSZ010000092.1:0-9470 GCA_035565175.1 Pseudosphingobacterium sp. | reverse complement strand
ATTTTTTTCATGCATATTTTGATTTTTAGGTTATCAATCCGCCTTTTTAGTTAGACGTAGACTAATCAGTTATTCACTATACACTATCTGATATGTATAGTAATTGGTTACAATAATAGAAACGACAAATACTAAGAGATTGTTTTATAATCTCAAAAAATATTAAAAATTTTTAAAAAGTTTTGTTTGTTTTTAGAAATCTAGGAGAAAACACCCTCAAACACCAACTTCGCAGGTCCTTCTAAATAAATATTCTCAAATATTCCGTCACCAAGGTGTGAGAAACGGATATTAAGGTCGCCGCCCATCGCTTTGATAGGCGTATTGATATTTCCAACTTGTTTATGATGTAAGGCCATCGCAAGTGCTACTGCCGTTACACCTGTACCGCAAGCGAGTGTTTCATCTTCCACGCCTCTTTCATACGTGCGCACAGCATACCCTTCGCTTTGCGGCTCAACGAAGTTTACGTTTATTCCTTCCTCACGGTAAGTATCACTGTATCGAATAGCGCGCCCGACTTGAAACACGTCCAACTCCTTCAAGTGATCAACAAGCTGTACATAATGTGGGGAGCCGGTATTTAACACGTAATGCTCGTCAATTTTTTCAATATGTTTTACATCGATCATTTTCAAACTCACCCAATCGGCCGCATCACTGATCGTTGCTTCATGTTCGCCATCTACCGCTAAAAAAACTGTTTTATCGTTTATAATTCCCAGATGTTTAGCAAAAGAAACGATGCAGCGACCACCGTTACCGCACATACTCCCTAAATTTCCATCCGCATTATAGTATAACATTTCAAAATCATAACCCTCTTTTTCTTGTAATAGCATCAAGCCATCTGCACCAATACCAAAACGTCTATCACATAAACGAGCTACCAAAGCGGTATCGTCCGCATCAAATTGTTGATCACGGTTGTCTATTAAAACAAAATCGTTCCCTGCGCCTTGGTATTTGAAAAATTTCATCAGTTATTCTTTAATTCACAAACTTAGACAAAATGCTCGTTTAATACAATAAACGCCCTGTCTACTGTCTGTAAAACTTCTGACGAAGCATACTGTTATATTAAGTATTGTACACTTATTTGCTTTTTATCCATGCTAACGTTTGACAATAAAGGAATTTACTGTGCACGAGCCGATCTTTATATCGACCCTTGGCTCCCTGTAAATAAGGCAATTATAACGCATGCTCATGCAGATCACGCACATAAAGGGAACAAGCACTATCTTTGTCAGACAGATACAGCACCATTGTTAAAGCTTAGATTAGGAACGAATGTCAGCATTGAAACATTAGCCTACGGCCAACAAATCACTATCAACGGTGTCACCATTTCTTTACACCCTGCCGGACATATTATAGGGTCTTCACAGGTAAGACTATCGTATAAAGATGAGGTATGGGTGGTGTCGGGAGATTATAAACTTCAAGATGATGGGCTATCGACTCCTTTTGAGCCTTTAAAATGCCAACATTTTATCACAGAATCTACTTTTGGATTGCCCATATATCATTTTCCGAAACCCGCTATCGTTAAGCAAGAATTACATGAATGGATACAAAAAAATAATGAACAAGCGGTGAATTCACTTCTGGTAGGTTATTCTTTAGGGAAGGCACAAAGAATTATTGAGATGGTTTCAGATCTCAACATGCCTATCTTTGCCCATGGTGCCATTTTCAATGTTCAACAACAGCTAATTGACGCAGGACAGAGGCTCCATCCTGTCCAATATGCATCCATCGAACAGATAAAAACGTTAAACACACCCTACTTGCTTATATTGCCGCCAAGCGCTATAGGCACCCCCTGGCTTAAAAAATTCAATCCCTATGAAATGGCATTCTTCAGCGGCTGGATGCAGCTACGCGGTGCCAGACGGAGAAGAAATGTAGCACGCGGCTTTGTACTATCAGATCATGCTGATTGGAACCAGTTAAATTCGGCAATTTTAGCCACTACGGCTGAAAATATCTATGTAACACACGGCTATAAATCAATTTTTGCCAAATGGTTACGCGAAGAACATCAATTAAACGCTGTGGAGGTCGAAACGCTTTATGAAGATGATCTATTAATGCGGGAGGATACGGATGCAGCGCTTTAATAAACTTTTCCAAACAATCGACCAAACGACTTCTACAAATGCAAAAGTGAAAGCCTTGGTAGATTATTTCCATGAAGCTCCTGCAGGAGATATTTTATGGAGCATTTATCTATTAATGGGTAAATCGAATGGCCGTGTAATCAAAACGGCTCTGTTACGTCAGGCGGCTTACAAGCTTTCTGCTCTTCCCACCTGGCTTTTTGAAGAAT
The DNA here is from genome assembly GCA_035565175.1 of Pseudosphingobacterium sp. GTDB lineage: Bacteria > Bacteroidota > Bacteroidia > Sphingobacteriales > Sphingobacteriaceae > Olivibacter. Next base: position 7,135 of record DATMSZ010000092.1, on the reverse strand, counting down.
CTTATCATGTTGTGGGTGATTTAGCTGAAACAATTGCTTTATGTCTTCCTCCACCAAAAAAAATCAAGGGATATACATTAAGTCAAACGATGGCATTTTTAGCCACATTTACCACAATACCAGATGACGAAAAAGAACAGGCCATCATCAATCGTTGGATGGAAACACCAACCTCTGAACGTTTTCTCTTCAACAAACTAATTACCGGAAATTTTCGCGTGGGTGTTTCAAAGCAACTGGTAATCAAAGCACTTGCTCTTAAATACAACAAAACAGCCAATGAGCTAGCCCATCGTCTAATGGGAAATTGGCATCCTCATCAAACTAATCTTGAAAAATTAATATTGGAGGATATATTGGACGAAAAGAGTTTCGAACCTTATCCTTTCTTTCTGGCTTATCAATTAGATGGAGAACCCGAGCGTTTAGGAGATATAAACGAATGGTGTGTTGAGCTAAAATTTGATGGCATCAGAGGGCAAATAATAGTCCGAAATGAAGAAATATTTATATGGAGCAGAGGTGAAGATTTGCTCACCGATAAATTTCCTGAGTTTCATCCTTTAGTACATTTACTGCCTCATGGAACCGTGCTTGACGGCGAAATACTTCCCTTCAAAGATGGTGAAATACTTCCTTTTTCTGTTATGCAGACCCGTATAGGTCGAAAATTATTAAGTAAAAAAATCCTTGAATCAGCCCCACTCGTCATGATCTGTTATGACTTGCTTGAGTTTAAGGGTACTGACATTCGAAATCACCCACTTATAGAAAGAAGAAGATTGCTAGAACAAGTATTAGGCAATTTAGCGAAGACCTCTCTTATACTTTCTCCATTTGTATCCTGTTCCTCCTGGGAGGAAGTACGTAAAGTTCGGGAAGAAGCAAGAGCTTACAAATGCGAAGGTGTTATGCTCAAACGCAAAAATAGCCTTTATGAAACTGGAAGAAGACGGGGCAGCTGGTGGAAATGGAAAGCTGACCCATACACCGTTGACGGTGTACTTATATATGGCCAAAGAGGGCACGGTAGACGAGCAAACTTATACACCGATTACACTTTTGCCGTTTGGGATAATGATGTATTAGTGCCATTTGCCAAGGCCTATTCTGGCTTAACTGATAAAGAAATATTAGAGGTGGATAGCTGGATTAAAAAGAATACAATTGATAAATTTGGTCCAGTAAGAACGGTAACACCCTCTTTGGTATTTGAATTGGCTTTTGAAGGCATCAGCGCCTCTCCTCGGCACAAATCCGGCATAGCATTGCGCTTTCCGCGCATTTTAAGATGGAGAAGAGATAAGGCCGCCAAGGAAGCAAGTACCAAACAAGACCTACTGGAAATGTTAGCCAGTAAAGGCGATAAATAATTGACGACAATGAAGGTGCAAGAAACTATTAACTCACAACTCGTAACGGACAACTCATAACTAAAATCAATGTTAGCCTCCAAATGGTTTAAATCCAAAAACTGGAAACCGCATACGTTTCAGCAAGAAACATGGAAAGCGATTTCAACCGGAGAGTCGGGCTTATTGAATGCTCCTACGGGTTATGGTAAAACATATGCTATTTGGTTTGGTGTATTGGAACGGCTATTAGCCTTTAGAAACGCCCGCAAAAAAGTGCCACGTGGAACTTTTTGTTTATGGCTAACGCCGCTTCGATCGCTATCTCAGGAAATGGTTCTTGCCTTAAACCGCGTTAATGAAGACCTCCAGCTAAATTTAGATATAGCGCTCCGCACAGGAGACACTAGCACAAAAGAACGACAAAGGCAGGCAACTGAACACCCGGATATACTCATAACCACTCCAGAAAGTATACATCTTATGCTGGCACAAAAAGGATACGGCCACCGCTTGCAGCAAGTGCAATTTGTTATTGTCGACGAATGGCACGAACTATTGGGCAGCAAGCGTGGTGTTCTCACGGAGCTAGCGCTATCTCGGCTAAAACATCTCAACGCAACTATTCAAATATGGGGGGTATCAGCCACTATTGGAAACCTGGATGAAGCGCGTGATATTCTCTTGGGAGATAAAAATAGAGGCCGCATTATCAAGGCAAATCTTAAAAAAAAGACAGAAATCACAACGGTTTTACCCGAACGCCTTGAGAAATTCCCATGGGCGGGACATCTTGGTATTCATCTAGCAAGCAAAGTCATAGAGATCGTAAATCGTAGCGGAACCACCCTTATTTTTACGAATACTCGCTCACAGGCAGAAATATGGTATCAGGAGTTATTGAAATTGCAGCCGGATCTAGCGGGGCTTTTAGCCCTTCATCATGGGTCCTTAAGTGAAGAAATAAGACAATGGGTTGAGCAGGCTTTACATCTGGCTAAACTGAAGGCGGTTGTGTGCACAAGTAGCCTTGACTTAGGGGTGGACTTTAGGCCGGTCGACACCGTTATTCAAATTGGCTCCGCAAAAGGTATAGCCCGATTTTTACAGCGCGCAGGTAGAAGTGGCCACCAACCTGGAGCGACAAGCAGAATTTGGTTTGTGCCAACACATTCTTTGGAAATTATTGAAGGGGCGGCATTACGTTATGCGGAAAAAAATCAGCTCATGGAAAACCGCATTCCTTATATCCGTTCATTTGACGTATTAATCCAATATTTAGTGACACTAGCTGTATCAGACGGTTTCAATCCGGCAGAAATTTATGAAGAGGTAAAAAAAACGCATTGTTTTTCGTCCATAACGCTGGAGGAGTTCAACCAATGTCTCCTGTTAATAACCCAGGGAGGCAAAACCCTTGATGCCTATGACGAATTTCACAAAGTAATTGTTGAAAATGGCATCTATAAGGTCGTCAGCAAAAAAGTAGCGATGCGGCATCGGTTAAGCATTGGAGCAATTGTAAGCGACACGATGATGAGCGTTAAATTTCCTAGCGGAAAATATATTGGCAGTATCGAAGAATGGTTTATCTCCCGTTTAAATACGGGTGATACATTTTGGTTTTCAGGCAGGAACCTTGAACTGCTGCGTGTTAAGGATTTGCAGGCGATTGTCAAGCTTTCTAATCGCAAAAAAGGACTTGTTCCATCCTGGATGGGTGGTCGATTACCGCTGTCTACCCACTTATCGCTTGCCATTAGGCATATGCTCGACCAATGGGCTAACGCATCTGGTAAGAAAGAACCTGAAATGGCTTTTTTAAAACCGCTTTTTGAAGAACAGGAAAAACGTAGCTCCCTTCCCAATAGCAGTAAGTTTCTTATAGAGAAAACGCAAACCAAAGAAGGCTTCCACTTATTCTTCTATCCCTTTGAAGGTAAATTTGTGCATGAAGGGATGGCAGCTTTAATAGCTCACCGATTGAGCAAAGGTAGATCTTACTCTTTTTCCATTGCCATGAATGATTATGGTTTCGAGCTCTTGAGCGATCAAGAGGTTGAAATAGAAAAAGCGATAAAGGAGGGGCTACTTTCTATAGAACACCTGAGTGAAGATATTCAGCAAAGCGTGAATATGACAGAGATGGCACGCAAACGCTTCAGAGACATTGCAGGCATCGCAGGTTTAGTTTTCCAGGGCTTCCCTGGAAAAAAGGTAAAAACAAAACACTTACAGGCCAATTCGGGTTTATTCTTTAAAGTTTTTGAAGAATATGAACATGATAATCTCTTATTAAGAGAGGCCTACGATGAGGTTTTTGATTTTCAATTAGATTATAATCGCCTTTTTGAAGCGCTCAACCGTATTTCTAATCAAGATATTCTGATAAAATATCCAGAAAACCTCACACCTTTTGCTTTTCCTATCTTTGCGGAATCTTTTAGAGAACGATTTAGTAATGAATCCTTAGAAGATCGCTTAAATAAGATTATAGCACAGTTAGCATGAGAAATGAACCTTTTCCTTTTTATTTAGGGAACCAGCCCATTTATTTATTACCAGAAAAAGCGATGTTCATTCCTGAAAAACGCACATTAATTATTGCCGATGTGCATTTTGGTAAGGCGGAACATTTTAGAAAGGCCGGAATTTTTATGCCACCAAATGCGGGAACACTGGAAGACTATAAAAGGCTAGCTCATCTTATTGATAAATATCAACCGCTACAGATCATGTTTTTGGGAGATCTTTTTCATAGTACAGAAAATAGCTCCTGGTTACATTTTCTCAGTTTTGCTAAGCAACATTCAACAACTCAATTAATATTGATTAAGGGCAATCATGATATCCTTCCGTCGAAACTGTATTTAGATGCGAATCTGATTGTTTATCCCGAGCACTTAAAGGAAGATATTTTTATATTTTCGCATGGTCCGTTAACGCAGGTACCCCCTGGTAAAATTAATGTGGCTGGACACATACACCCTGGCACTACCCTTGTTGGTTTAGGCAAACAGAAACTTACATTACCTTGTTTTCATTATGAACATCCCTTATTATTGCTTCCCGCTTTTGGAAGTCTCACAGGCGTGTATAAAATCCCTAGGAGTCATGCTAAACAATTTGTGGTAACAAGTCAGAAGATAATAGAAGTATAATAACCTGAATTCGATTATTATTTTCTGCTCAGAACGCTTTGAAATGGATAGATTCAACTGAAAAGGACGAAGGAATAGCGGGCTATTTCAAGGAAATTTCAGGAAGAAAATGGCCGTTTCAAAGTGAATAATTTGAGAAAGCTAATCCAATAGCTGCCCTATGCAGCGTTGCCTTCGCTTGACTTATCCCGATAAGTCTTCACAAAGGCGCCTTGCCTAGGATGGCTATTGAATTTCTGAGCTCATAAAGAATAATCGAATTCAGGTTAATAAATAATATCTTTATACAAGTAATTTTCTTTCTTCTCAAACAAATATTATCTTTAATGTATTAAACTATAAAATTTGTTGTATTTAAACTAAAAAGAAAAGCCTTATGAAATCTAAAATTTATGCACTTTTAACCGTTTTCATGTTAGCATTTACCTTTAGCGCTCCTATTACTGCGATAGCTAGCACTGCAAAAGACTCGAAAACAATTAAGCTTTCTGAAGAAGAGGTAGCAAAACGCATTGGTGAGATGCGTAAGCGTGTTGAGGAGATCAAGGCGATTGATAAATCTACGCTAACAAAAACGGAAAGAAAAGCGCTCCGTAAAGAATTAAGGGAAATGAACAAAAAGGCTCGTGCGCTGGGAAGTGGAGGTGTTTATCTTTCTGTTGGTGCCATTATTATTATTATTTTGGTATTGATTTTAATCCTTTAAACAATCTATGCGTTGGAGCTTTACATAAAGCCCCAACGCATATTTCTTATCTTATCAGAGAGCTACCCCTGATGATAGACCATTTGTTTAATCAATACGCATCTTTTATAAGGTCAAATACAAGCACCCTCCCTTTCTTTTGTCTTATCTTAAAAAAATCATTAAACTTGTATGCTATACGCAATAAATCAATAGGAGATTTTCACCACTTAAAACAATAGATAATTTAACGGCTCAACCGTCTAAGTATGATTTTAATAGTTGATGACAAGCAAGAAAATCTAATTTCGTTACGGAAATTTCTAGAATCTAATCATTTCGAAGTCGACATTGCATCATCCGGCGAAGAAGCGTTGAAAAAAGTACTAAAAAAAACGTACGCCCTGATTATACTAGATGTACAGATGCCCGGAATGGATGGCTTTGAGGTCGCAGAACTCATCTCCGGTTATAGCAAAACCTTAGACACACCAATTATTTTTCTCTCTGCAGTAAATACAGAGAAAAAATTTATCACCAAAGGTTATGAAACTGGCGGGATTGATTATTTAACGAAACCATTTGATCCAGACATTTTACTTCTTAAGGTAAAAACCTTCTATAAGCTCTTTGAACAGGCGCAAGCCATGCAAGCCATGCAGGAAGCGCTCAAAAAAGAAATCGAACAGCGAAAGATTCTTGAAAATAAAAAGGATGAATTTATAAGCATTGCAAGCCATGAACTTAAAACGCCTTTAACGAGCGTTAGGGGTTATATACAATTACTCGAGCGCTTACCAGACGTTAAGAATAATGAAAGGTATAAAAGCTATCTAGCAAAAACAAGCACTCAGTTAGATAAACTCCGCGATTTAATCGACGATTTGTTAGATATTTCGAAAATAGAAAGCGGAAAAATGAAGTTTAACTTCCAGCCTATTTCAATTGAGAAATTACTCGAAAATACGATTGAAAATATTTCGCAGATGTATCCAAATCACCGTTTTAGAAAACTGGGAAAATGTACTGCTACTATTCTTGGTGATGAAATGCGATTAGAACAGGTTTTACTGAATTATCTCACGAATGCTATTAAATATGCCCCCAATTCAAAGGAGGTTTTTATAGAATGTAAATTAACGGACGACAATAAAATACAAATCGGTGTTCGGGATTTCGGAATAGGAATTCCATCAGATAAACATGAAAGCATCTTTGATAAATTTTATCGAGTAGAAGAATCGTCTTACAAATTTCAAGGTTTGGGCATGGGACTTTACATATGTAAAGAAATCATTGCAAGACATGATGGTGAATACGGTGTAGAAAGTGAACTAAATAAAGGTTCTTTATTTTATTTTAGGTTACCACTAAAAAATGTTGATGATGATACGGAGAAATCAATTTAACCTCATCCCATTAAATTATAAGCTTACATTACTTGCACTTGTACCATTAATAGTGCTAATTTTCTTTTTTTATTTAATTGAAAAAGAAAAAACAGAGAATATAACTGGCAACAATAATTTCATCACTCGCATAAATCTAGCGCTTGCAGCAGACGATCTTGTTGAGCAAATACAGCAAGAACGGCGCCTAAGCCTAAGTAACCTTTTTAAAGGAAACGAAAATGGTGCCTTGAGCGTACAGCAATTAAAAACGGATGAAGCTATTCAAAAGTTCGACACTTATGTTGACAGTGGCCTAAATGCAGAATACGCAAACTACACTTTTATTGATGAATTGCCTACCTGGCGTTCCAAAATAAATAATAAAGAGATGAGTTATGATGAGATTTTTAATAGCTATCAAAAACTCACAGAAAGGCTTAGCAGTTTTACGGCTGTTTCAACAGATTATAGTAATTTAAATAGAGAAATAGGATCTCGTATAGCCCTGCGGGAAATATTATCCAACACCATAAATTACTTAGCAAT
>DATMSZ010000091.1:0-13661 GCA_035565175.1 Pseudosphingobacterium sp. | reverse complement strand
TATTTTTTCTTCCACACCACCGTTGCTGTAACAGCCCCACCATTGGTTGTATTGGTAACAACATAGCTCAGCACATCGTTTTCAAGTTTATAAGAACGCACCTGCAGATTGCCCTCCCAGTTAGGATAAAAAGCATGTTGCACATGGAAAGCAATAGTGTGCTTTTCAGCATGAACGGTATAAGTGCCAAAATGCGAATTGTTACCTTGCACCAAGGCAACGTTTTCATCCGGCGTAGCCTTATTCTTATCTCCCGATGCAACTTTCGGACGGGTAGCTTTTAAAATTTGCAGGGCATAATCACCTGCGTCCGTAAATACAAGCAAACCCACAGGATTTTTGCCATATGGCAATGTTTTGCTTCCATCGGCATTGGTGTTTTCGACTGCTATTAACGACCACGTACCAACAAATTGTTTGCTGATTTTTTCCGATGGCTTTACGTCTTGTGCCTGTAACGTAGTAAATAACATTATAAACGCAGCGCACGCTAAGTATCTCATAACTTTCATTCTTTGTTTTTTTAATTGTAACCAATTCTTATAATTTCTCCGTTAGCCGAAGTTGCAATGCTTTTTAAATAGCCATTAATCAACTCTTCGGAAGCAATGTCTGTGATTTTAGATGGGCTTATCACATTAATCCTTATACCTCTTGGCATTTCCAATGCAGCTGCCAAAACAAAGCTGTTTACAGCGCCATTTGCTACGGCTTTGCCGGATGAACCTTTTGCAGGATTTTCACCCATTTTGCCTGATATGAGTGTAAATGAACCATTGTCATTGATGTATTTCAAACCAGTGATGACAAGATTTATTTGAGCCAATAATTTTTGTTGCAAGCCTGTGAAATATTTTTGATCCGTCATAGAAAGTAAGTCGCCCGTAACACTGTCGCCTGCTGCACAAACAGCCGCATCTGCAGTTCCTATTTGTGCAAATAGATTTTCAACGGAAGCGACGGAAGAAATATCCACCAAAACATCTCCACTATTTCTCCCCGCCGTAATTACTTCGTGTCTTCGTTGTAAGGCAGGTGTAATGATTTTTCCGATATTGCCATTGGCGCCGATAATTAAAATTTTCATTTTTCCTATAATTTGATAACACAAAGTTATTCATAAAATACACCTTTAAATTTGTACTATTTTACGCTTTTTTTGTATTTTTACTATTATGAAAGGGGACACTTTGTACCGGCCTTATGAAATAGAATGGAAAGAAATGCAACGCTTTCCCAAGACCACGAAGCGCAATAATTTTTTTGAATTGATTTATGTGATAGACGGAACAGGCATTCAAATAGTAAACAAAAACAGGTTTAACTACCGCAAAGGCAATTTATTTTTGCTAACCCCACAGGATGTATATTCATTTGATATTGCCACGCCGACGACTTTCTTTTTTCTCCGCTTCAATGAATTATTTGTAAAAGAAAAAAGCGGCAAAGATAAAGATACCGTAAACCAGGTGGAATATATTTTGCAGAATGCCAGTCACCGCCCGGGATGCATTTTAAAAAACAAAGTAGATAAGCCATTGATCGCATCGCTCATTGAAAGTATCCTAAACGAACAAACCAATCAACAGTTGTACTACCATCGCATTACAGAGCAAATTGTTAACACCATCATTACCATTGTGGCCAGGAATATTGCGTTGAAACTTCCAAAGAACATAAAAGAAAGCACCGGCGAGCCAGTATTGGAGATACTGCAATATATTCAGGAAAATATTTTTGACCAAGAAAATTTAAGAGCAGAAAAACTCAGTGACCATTTCAATATATCGCTTAATTACTTGGGACGCTACTTTAAAAAACAAATAGGCGAAACCCTTCAAAGCTATATTGTCAACTACAAATTGAGACTGGTAGAGACAAGGCTGCTGCACAGCGATATGCGAATAAATGAAATCGCTTACGAACTTAATTTCTCCGATGAAAGCCACCTGAACCGTGTGTTTAAAAAATATAAAGGGATGAATCCGTCCGAGTTCAGAAAAACGAATATCACAAATTAGAAATTCGGCAGCAGAACTTGTACACCTTAACGTACGTAACCGGTTCGAATACTGAAGCAGAAAAATTAGGAAAATAGAAATTTTATAATGTTATTTGTTTTATATGTAGTACATAATAAACAAATAACAATGTTTCAGATCGTTAGATTTCAAGATGCGGACAATCAATGGCAAAACATACATTTGATTTTTACATTAGTGCTGGCCGCTCTTGTTTTGGATCTGTCGGCCCAAGAGGTAATTCCTAAGCCAATAGAACAAAAAGTACACAAGACTGTCGTGTGGAAAGAAAAAGAGAACGGTCTGTTTGCGCATTTTGTATACGGTCTTACTGTGACTCATAAAGGTAGCATCCTCGCCTTTGCAGAAGCAAGAATCGAAAACAGCCTAGATGATGGCGCACATCATATCGTTTTAAAAAGAAGTATAGATAAGGGACTGAGCTTTTCAGCATCACAGATTCTCATTAAAAGTGTGAATGGCCAATCCTGGGCCAATCCTACAGCGCTGCAAGACCGAAAAACAGGGGAAATATTTCTCTTTTACGCCCTGAATCATAAAAACATAAGTACAGAAGTATTTTATATCACGAGCAAAGACGATGGACTTAACTGGTCGGAACCCGTAAACATAACTTACCTGTTCAAAAATAATAAACATCAGTGGACATTTCATCTGCCAGGCCCCGGGCACGGTATTCAACTTAAAAACGATCGTTTACTGATTCCCGTTTGGAACCGGAAAGCAGTTTCCTTTGCACCAAAAGAAAGGAACTACGGTGTTAACTGTCTTTACAGTGATGATCATGGTAAAACCTGGAAATTAGGAGGAGATACACCGGTTGGAGAGCTTAACGAATCACAGATAGTAGAGCAAAAAAATGGCGATGTGATGCTTATCGGACGTACCTATTCGGCTAGTAATCATTCATGGCAGGCGAAAGTGATCAGTAAGAACAAAGGGCTTAGCTGGTCAAATCAACTAGAATACGACCATGGATTAACAGGAAAGGCCTGTGATATCGGCTTAATAGGTTATCCTAAACCCGGTATAATGCTGGTTTCACAGCCAGCCAACATTAAGAAAAGGATGGACCTTATCATCAGAAAGAGTAAAGATAACGGGGAAACATGGTCAGTAAATAAGCTGCTTGAGGCTGGAGGTGATACCTATTCAGATTTGGCAGTGCTTCCCGACAAAACGATTATATGTCTTTATGGTCATGGAGGTACAGAACATATGCCCCAGAAAGTTTCACTGGCCCGTTTTAATTTGGAATGGCTGCAAGAAAACACAAAATAACATGCAAATCAACACTACGTCCTTTGCAAAATTGCTCATTCCATTATCATCGCTATCGGGAGCGAAAATAAGTAACAGTGTTTTTATTGCAGGCGGACAAAGTTCTGATAACAAACCCCAACAAGCATACAACGAAGAAATTTCAGAACATGGGCAATAAATTAACCAAAGCAAGAAATAAAACCTATTTTTATCGAACTTAACGAACGATAGATAGATGAGATTTTCCGATATGCTCCGTTTTCCGTCACCAAAAAGCAATGGTGCTCAAAAAGTGGGATTACGGCTAACCTATCATTTATGCTTTTGGCTTCTTATCATGGTTGTCTATTACTTTAATTATTACCGTTTGGTTGGGAATGCCCAGCATGTGTGGATCTTTGTATTAAAAGAAATGACGGTGGTCATGGCCGCCTTTTATTCCCTGTCTTCCCGAAAAGTAGTAAAAATTTTTTCAAACCCACTTGGTATCCTCTACGTTCTGCTATGGATTGTTGTCTTGTACGTTTTATGGGCGCTAACCACCTATGTTGCCTGTTTACTGTTCCAATCTGTTTTTAAAGATTATGGACCTAGGTTCGGGAAGTATCTTGAACTCGTATTAGCCGATGGGCCTTTCGGTATCGTAAAAAACGTATACATATTTGCGCTCGATTTTATCTTTCTCATCTCTCTACCGGTAGGTCCTAAATTTGTGAAAATCATGTTAGAGCAGGTGCTCACCAAAACAAAATTAGAACGAGATAACCTGGAGCTCGAGCTGAACTTCTTGAAATCCCAGGTAAATCCACACTTTTTATTCAATACACTCAACAATATATACCAACTGCTCGAGATAGACTATGATAAAGGAAGAGATATGGTGTTACGCCTTTCTACACTCATGAGGTACACCTTATATGAGTCAAAGCATCACTTTATCCCATTGCGTAAAGAGCTTGATTTTATCCGAGATTTTATCGCGTTGATGCGCATCAGGTATGGCGAACGTGTTCACATTGAAGAGCACATTACTGATGTGAAAGAACCCTATAAAATAAGTCCCTTAATGCTTATCCCTTTCGTAGAAAATGCCTTTAAACACGGGCCAGATAAAAGCCCCAATAATAATTTTGTTTCCATCAACATAGGCCTGGAAGACGATTTTATAATTTTAAAAGCAGTTAACGCGGTAAACGGGCAACAGCGTAAGGTGGAAGAAAACGTTCATCCAGCCATAGGAGGAGTGGGCCTGAGCAATATCCTAAGGAGGCTCGATCTCCATTACAAGAATAAGTACGAGCTAACATACGGTGTGCAGGAAGGGCAATATTTGGTAAATTTGAAGATTAACCTGAAATTTAGTTAGGATATGGTGAGTTGTATATTAATTGAAGATGAGCCTTTGGCTCGAAACGGAATAGCAGAACACATCAATCAGATACCCTTCGTGCGCTTAGAAGCAATTTTTGAGAACGCAATGGAGGCTATCACATTTTTAAATGAGAAAGACGTTGATGTCATACTTTCAGATATCAACATGCCAGGCATTAACGGAGTCGATTTTCTAAAAACCCTTTCCAAACGCCCGCTTTTCATATTCATTACCGGTAGAGCCGATTATGCCGTGGAAAGTTTCGATCTAGAAGTGTTCGATTATATCTTAAAACCCTACTCGTTCGAGCGGCTATTCAAAGCATTATCACGTGCTCAAGCACATCTTTTCAAAAAAGAAGTACCCGAGAAAGCCGAAACAGGTAAACTCACCATAAAAGAAAACTATCGAAATTACCTAGTGCCTCATGACGAAATACAATACGTGGAGGGCGATAAAGAATACATACGTATTTACACCATTGAGCGAGAATTTCTGATCATCTATTCACTAAAGAAAATCACGAACGATCTACCAGCAGATATATTTATTAGAGTACACAAATCTTATATCGTTAACAAAGCATTTGTGCGCGCGGTAGATCCAGATAAGATTATTATGAAAGGCAGTATAAAGAATATCCCCATAGGCGCCACCTATCGTGATGAGGTATATAAGCAATTAGTGCATCGCCATTAAACGATTACCCCATTCACCCATAGCTATTTCAGATATGTTCATTTGCTTGCTCGCTCTGGCAAGTTTAGAACGATAGTATTTAGCGAGGTAAGCGTAAATTACCATTTCATTGGCACGCTGATCAGAAAAGAATAGCCGGTTAAGGAACATATGGCATAAACTGCCAAGCAAGTCCATTGCTTCAATCTTTTTGATTTTGCTTTGTTGAAGCAAAAGTAAAATTTTCGTATACCTCGTTTCAAAAATATCTTCAAAACTACCAAGATCGTTCCTGTCAGATTCACTCAACAGCATCTCAATAGAGGCAGCTCTATCGCGATAGTTTAGATTCAGCTGTTTTTTCTGGCTTTTATTCAGGTCAAATTCTTTACCCAAGGCGAGACTCCATGCCTCTGTTAATTCAAATCGTTCGTGTAAATCGATGCCAAAAATATCTAATAGTTGGTGAGTTGCCTTTAATGCAAGCAACCAGCGTGTAGTATGATCCTTCCTATCCAAGCGCTTCAACAGATTAACAACAGTAAGGCTGTCAATATAAAAGATCGATTCACAGAACTCCATGTTGGCCGCCCCATAGCGTTCCAGCTCTCTCACATAAGTATCGTACTGTACCCTCCAAATTTTGCGGTCGGCTACCAGTTGCTCAAAAGTAGCCCGTAAAATATCTTGAATTTTACAGAAAAAACGCTTGTTTTTCTTACACACCAAGAAGCGTAAACGGATATGGAAATCAGTGTCATAGTAGCGTGTAAAGAACCATTTCGTAATCAATTGATCATCCATTAGCTTTTCCGCTAGCGTAAGCAGGGTATCAGTCAGCATTTCATCGGCTGTTTTTTGCGTACAATAGAGCTTCACATAGATCCATTCACTACCCAGAATAAAACTTCGTTTTATTCTTTGCTCGCCACTAGGTCTCACTTCAAATTGCTTAGGCTTATCAATTACCGATTTAAAAGGGATTATAAGCTCATTTATATAAACATTATCCTTTTTATCACGCAGTAGAGCATTGCTGTGGCCCAAAAACTCATATAGCACAACATTACCGTTAGTCAGCTTATCCCTAAGAAGCTTTACGCCCCAGTTCGTTCGTAAATCAATATATAGTTCATTATCGCCCTCTGCAATCAATACCTCATGCGGCAGTCCCATGTCCGTCTGCAATTTATTGATCAGTGCCTCATCGTTGTACCCTTTAAAATCCACTTTTTTTACGAACCAACGTGCGCGCGACAAAATGATATGCTTATAATAAATTCTTGGCAAGAAGGGAGTCTCCTTAAATTTATCCCAAGCCCATTGAATCGCAAATGGTGAGTCCTGGTATTGCAGATCACACAGAAAACGGTAAATTGATATACCCGTTTTAAAATTATGTGCGCAGCTCAATCGCGGGATTACCCTTTTTTGAAGCTTTTTCGAAAACAGGATAACCATATTATTTCTAATAGAAACGTACAGATCTGCCAGTGAGATTTGTTTTTCGTCACTTGCTGCACCATGTGCCAGCAACGAAATCTGGTATTTATACAAAGCGGGGCGCTGTAAAATATTAGCAACTCTGTTTTCCGGTACATGCGCAATATCGGCCAAAACAGTATTACCAAAACAGCCTTCTTCATAAGTAGCACAGCGCTGCAGGTTTTCCTTCAGGCTTTGATCCATATAAGCAAAGCGCGTCATCAAATTTACTGCCGAAGGGCCGCTGCAAGCTGCGAGATTAAAGCTAAAGTTTCCCTTATCCAGCTCCTCGGAAGTGTTAATTAACAAATTGCCTATAGCATAAAAAGTAGGCGCGATAGTAACTTCCTCCAATGGCCTTTCCAAAGTCTTATATAGCTGTTCAAGATCAATTTGGCCTGTGCCACAATTTAAACCGTTTGCCATCAACAATTCTTCCAGCGTCACAGCAATATCCTTGGTCTCTGTCCGCATGCCTAGCTCTCTGATCAAGGGATGATCATTTTTATATTGATCCCCCAGATTGCCATAACCAATTCCCAGATCTCCATCCAACACTTCCAGAAGAGGTACCTCCATCATATCATAACGCGCTTTAAATCGCTTGATAAAAAATTGTAGATCTTGTGGCAACGATGATTTAAATAAGGGATATAAAGCAGTTAGCTCTTTCGATATTATTCGTATCACCGAATGATTTAAGGACGCCTTTTCCGAAATTAATTTTTTATCAGCTATCCATATAGCATCCGTCGGCAACTTATCAGTAACCATCTCCAGGGAGGACGTTGGAAGTGACATCAGTAATGTCTTCAGCCTCTTACTATTTGCGGTTGCTGGCATTAACGCACGTTTAAGCCAGGCCGAATAATCAACACCGAGTACAGTAGGTTCAAGCTCCCAGGTCAGGAACTGGTTATCTATCAAACGCGAGAGGTAGGCTGCTGCTTGTTCGCGCGCAATTTCGAAATATTGCAAGAAAAGAAGCAGTTCTTTGAAAGTCCGACCTTCCTTTGCATGGTCATGTAATACGTTCAGGAGCGGATTTTTCTTTAACCTGGTCTGGAAGAAGCTTCTTTTGTCCGCAATATCCTCGTAGCGGATATAACTAAAATAATGGCCAGTAGTATTGATACTATTGTTAGTATAGAAAGTAATACCCTCCAAAACGCGGTCATCTTTCAATAAGGGACTAATCTTATCAACAAGGTAATCGATGCTTAAACGAACATGTATTTCATCTTCACCCTTCAGCCGTAAAGTTGTAGAGCTATCATCCAATATGCCCATACACACGCCAGCAAAGCAACCAAAGGGAGTAGGGCGTGTAGCCATTCGAGCAACATACTTGTACAACGTTAGCAGTAACTTTTCGTCCAACTCATGGCCATTTCGCAGCCAGTCTACATAGGTATTATATAGGTCTTTGTTGGCAAAATAAATTGCTTGGAGCACTTCCGGATACTTCACTAATGTGCTTTTCAGCCCTTCACCTAAGGGTGTGATCCCATCATTTGCATTGATTCGTAGGATCACCTTTAACGGTAAGCTAGGGGCTCTTAACAAGAAGAAACCGAAAGATTCTATAGCGAGCAGCATAAAATTAATGATCTCATTAGTCGTTTAGCAGGAAATCAATACACTCATTAAATTTTTCGAACGAAAACGGTTTCAGTAATTCGTGGATGTTGCGATTGAGGCTTTTTGGCAACGTGTTAGTGAAGTGAGATACAGGAGAAGCTGATATGTTGATAATCGAAGAGGTGGTAGATATACTAATCAGGATTTTCCCTATATCACCATCAAAACACGGTGTCTTAAAATCAAGGAAAATAATATCAGGCATTATTCTTTTTATCACTTCATCAAAATCACATACATTATCCATCACCGAGATCAGCTCGAGATCCTTTCGCCTGGCAATGTAACCTACCAGCATTTGTATAGCCAATGGTTCATCTTCTACAACGGCGCAGGTTAAGCGTTTCATCCTTAGTTTTCTAAGATTAGGCAATCAGTTCCTTATATGAAGTTAGAAGTAGTAAAGGTCATACTGCTCACCGTTTCGTCTTTTCCGTACGCAAGATGAATATTAAGAGCAGGTCGTGCATCAATACTACAAACCCGTTCAGTTTCAATTTTTAGGTAGCTTTCCAAAAGCTGTTTGTCAAATTTTTCCATGTCATTTTAAGATTAAGTCTGGGACGAATCTGCTGGAAATGGAACCGAAAAGAACTTTTATTTCACTAACTGAATATCTTTTTATACCAATGGGCTTGAGCGCTCAACATCATTCTTTTATTCGATGGTGATATTTTTTTGTGCTATTTCAACCTAATTTGTGGACGGCATAACCTAGTTTACTACATATTGGAGATTTATGTAGAAGACGTTTCACAAGCGTCAAAATCCCGTTTAAGCAGAGATTAAATCCTTTGCTCGTGTCTCAAGAATTTCTTAAAGAGAGTAAATGTGTGAAAAAATGGGTTGTATTTCATTTTCAACTACTTATGTGAAAATGTAGTATCAAAAAATGTAAATCATATCTAACCCATATTTTGTTGCGTAAAATTTCGTTGAGACGCGCAGGTACTATTACTTTTGGCTCAGGATATTTCAGATACTAATTTGAAACATGTTTGAAGGTATTCCGGTGATATATTACTTTATTGGGAAAGTACAAGTTAATGTTATACTAATATGCTTTCAAAAATACACTCACCCGTAGAGATTACGGCAAATACTTCTCAAAGAGAAGAAAATAGTAAACATTTTGCCTGCTTGTTGCTTTCCGGCCTTAATTTAGGAATATAAAACCGGGATACCATTCAACGTGAATTTAACTGTATTCACGTTTCGTTCTTTGACTTTCTTCACCCTTAGCATAAAACAATGTTGATACCAGCATGCAGTTTATAGAAGCAACAGCGCTGTTCATGAAAATGATTTCTTTCCGTCAAAAAAACCGATCAAATTTGGGCATGCCTTTATATCGAAAAAGTATTACCAATAGATGGAAATAAAAAAGAAACATTCACAGCGCAGCAAGGCAATCATTTTAGAAACCGCCGCCAATATTATCAGAGAAAGCGGATTGAAAGCCTTAAAAATCAGTTTACTTGCCGAGCGTTCAAAGCTTACAAGGTGGACGATATACAACCATTTTGGAGATCTAGATGGCGTCAAAAAAGAGCTTTACAATAGACATGATTACCTTACGGTAAACCTGCCCAAAATTGTTGCGCTGGCTACCCAATCAACAGGAGCTATTCAGATAGAACTTGTAGCTCATATTATTGCCCAGCATTTCGACTCACTGATGAAAGATGCGTTATCACGTGAATTTGCATTGGCAGAATTTATGGGATCAGATCCAGTCATTGCGCAGATGGTTTCATCTAGGGAGCAGCGGGCGCTCAAAATGATTAAGGCGTCCAATGTAGCAAACGCGGGTGAGCAACAATTGCCCTTAGCCTTTCTGTTTCCAATTATTCTAGGCGGTATCACCTATATGGCCTTTCAGTATAGAGTAAGCGGGGAGGCTACGTGTTTTGGTGTAACATGCTTACAAAAAGAATTTAAAGCAAAGCTGCAGCAGTTTATTGAGTATCTGCTCAAGGCTGCGCTTAGTAATACAGAAGATAGCTCAGAACAACAAGAAATGGCAGGTTAGCCTTTTAATAAGTTAAAATTAAAAACGTCAAATGCCTTGATATATAAACACACATGAAAAACTAAAAGAAATAGAATCAACCTAACCTATTCTAAATTCTATAACTATCAAACCCTAAAGGCTTCATCTGTTAAGCCTTTAGGATTTGATGAGGTGTTAATATTTAAGTTGTCGAAGAGATATCAATCATCAGCATAAAGTGCAGCCTCCAAAATTTTCGGTGACTACAGGATAAGAAGAAAAAATTTATTAATACCTATTTACCATACATATTTAAGCCATGCATTGATTTTGCATGGCTTTTTTTATTAATCACCCGATGCAAGTCAAGTGGGCTATTGAGCAGAGACACAACAGGCCTCATGGAAGCTTGTCCGACCACTGGTGGATTAGCATAAAGATGATTCAGGTCTGCGGCAGCCAAGAAATTATGTGAAAGAACGAAGAGGGACTAGTAACGTGGTGCGGTTAATTACTAACATTTACTGTGTAAAAATAAATATTAACAATTCAATAGTTTAACAGATCTGTTTGCTAAATTAGAGTGTGAAATAACATGTGAAATTTTGTGTAGCAAAGAACGGTGCGTGTTTGTCGGAAAATTTCATTTCGCAAATGGCTAATTGATGTCGTTGTATAAAACCCTTGCCACTCGAAAATACTTTTTTAAAAATACTTGCAAAATCTTAACATGAAAAAAATAAAAACAGTAGCAGATATAGACGAAGCTCTTTCATCGCTTAGAAGAGATTTAGTTGCTTCTTTAGAATCCGGAGCCTCTCTGGCTGAAGCTGCCTTCCAAGTAATAACAGTGGGTACGGGCACCCCAGTTGGTACTGAAGGTACTGAAGGTGATATTCATTTACGAAATACGGCTAATGGCACAGAAGTATTCCAAAAAACAACTGCCAGCACATGGGAAATCAAAGGTATCACTTCCGTCTTGAATTTATATTATCCAACTCAATTTTAAAATAGTACTATGAGCATTGAGACATCCAGATTAGCAGTAAATGATCAGACCGCAGAGATAATAACTCGTGTACCGGTTACTACATGGGTAGATGGCACACCCATTACAGATACCAAATGTGGAGGGCTATATAATAAAGATAGTCTTGGGTATTTCAAACTGGGAGTTGCCGGCGAATTTCCAATCAGTAGGTTAAAAAATCCCACCTTGGCAAACATACAGAAATTGATAGCAGATGTAGGGGCTGATGGAAACATAACAATTGTGATTGATAAAATCGTCGATATAACATCAAATTTATCCATCGCAGTTAATTGTAATATTCGTATACAATCGGGCGGAGGGTTTAACGTTCCAAACAGCTCTACCATATTTACAATTGGAAGTCCGATAACGCTCCCTCCAAACCAGGTTTTTTACGGTGATGGTCTCGTTAGATTACCCTATACGCAAAATTGTGATCCAAGATGGTGGGGGGCAAGAGTTAGCACAACTACTGTATACGATTCGGGCGCAGCTTTCAACAAATGCGCCGCATCAGCGGCAAGTTCAAGTTCAAATATGATCATTCCGCCCGGAACATACGACATGGAGGTCACCTTCGATCCCCCTTCTACCTTAAATATCATCGGAGGTGGTTGGCGAAAGAGTATTTTGCGAGGTAAGTTCGCTGGACCGGTTGTCGATTTGGCCGATTCCAATGTTCTGATGCATGTCGGAATAGAAGGAAATAATATTGCTACCAGAGGTGTTCAAATGTCAGGATTGGTAAATAGGGTTGGTTTAGATACAATACGCATTGCCAGTTGTACAGAGTACGGATTTTATTGTGAAGGGTTACAGAATAGCTTGATAAAAGATTTATTCATTCAATATTGCGGAATAGCCAATTTTTATTTGGGAGGGAATGGCCCTGAAAATTGCACATTTTTAAACTGTAATGGTAATCTAGAAGATAGTCACATTCCTGATCCGTCAGCAACATTTAACGTATATATTCTTAACTCTCGTAATTGCCGATGGATAGGCGGTATTTTCGAAAGAGGTGGTGTAGATTATCCTGTTTACATTGAAAATAGTTCCGGATTGTCTTTCCTAGGAGGAGAAATCCAATCGAGTGGTAAGGCATGCGTTTACGTTGCTCGCAATAATGTGTCCTTCGATAAAACGTCGTTTGCGTTTCCAACCATTACGCAGGGCGGCTTCGCTATTGAAACGTCGTCTATAGCTGCTGCATGGACATTTGATTGCAGATATACAGGCACCGAGTTGCGCGGTAATATTGGTAGATTTAAAGGCAATGTAATTGTAGATTATAACAGAAATGTGTTGCTTTTAAATGAAAATTACAGAATGTCTCAGTATGGTGTGTGGATATCCTATTCAGGCGGAAATATCTCTTATAATACTGCCAAGGGCTGTATTTCGTTTAGCACCAATGGAGTGGATTCAGGAGGATATAAATCGTCTAATACCGCCGATAATATTCCCCTAAATGCAGTACTGAAACTTAGATTTACAATAAAGAATATAATTGGGGGTAACCGATCCGTAAAATTGTTTCAGGGCACATCCACAAGTGAGATAACCTTGGTAGGAACTTTCACCGAAGGAACATGGGAATTACCTGTGACCAATGCCGTAGTGAATGCGAAAAATATCTGGCATTTCCGAAATGGTGAAAATAGCGTAGCAAAGACCTGGGAACTATACGATTTTTTTGTCGAAATGGTAAGTGGACTACCTAGCACGATCGAGCAATTAGGTATAAGACCAAACTATAAGCAGTTAACGGGGTCAATTATTGATTTGATGTACAATGCTTCCGGAGAGATCGATTTAAATGCTAATACCACCTTTACGTTCACTAATCCAACAAATGGAGTGGTGCAAGATTATAGTATTTATAACATTGGTAGCCAAGATGTGACCATTCAGTTCACAAATGCCCGTGTTACTGTAGATTCATCACTGGCTATACCACCCAGCCAATATGCACATATGCGTATTTCTGTTCATCGGGGTCAACCGGAAGTGATGGTTAAGTTAATGGTATCTTGATTGTGATCTTATCGAAAACCGTATGACCAAAGAGATCTATCCCCAACTAGGAAAGATTATTGATCCATTGAACGACTACGGTGAGAAGGAGATGAACTCAAAGTTAATCGAAAT
>DATMSZ010000090.1:0-3227 GCA_035565175.1 Pseudosphingobacterium sp. | reverse complement strand
CACGTCTTTTCCCAGTAAGCACCGTTAAAATTTTTTCCATGTAAGAGTACAACAATCTTGCCGTTCGGGTTTTCTGCCTGGACATCCATATATTCCATTATTAGCTGTTCTCCTTGGATGTTTAACGAGATATAATGTTCCTGAAAGGGGTATCGTATATTTTCCAGATTTGTTGCCATCAACTTCTTTTCTTGCGCATTAGCACCCACTAAACAGAGCACAACAAATAAGCACGTATATAAAATACACGAATAAACGGTTTTATAAATCATTTTGAAGCACGTTTTTCTTTTTTATATGTTCCCGCAAATTTCTTCTCTCCCGCTTGGATAGGAATATTTATAGCGTTCTCGGGTGGCGGTATCGGACAATTATAACCAGCGCTGTAAGCACAATAAGGATTATAGGCCATATTAAAGTCTACTTCTAGCTCGTCTCCTCTTATATCACTTTTCTTCAAATCTAAATATCTTCCTCCCCCATAAGTATCGTCATCATTTGTCGGATCGGTAAAAGGTAAAAAGAGATAATCTTTATATTGTGGATCCGCCGCAAGGCTTATACTTTTAAATAAGGTGAGCTTTATAGGTTTACCCTTTATTGTTAGATTTAATTCAGCATAACGGAGGTATTTTTTTTCTTTCCCGCTATAAGTGGGAATAATGATAGGTTGATCATCGTAAATGAATTTAACCTTCGCTATACCTCTGTAAGCACTATCTGGCGCATAAAATGTTAGTCGTTTTACATCATCAGCACCTAAAGGTGAATGTTCATCACTTAAAAAGGCCTCTTTATAGGCATTTCTACTGCTATCAATCTCTGCAGTAAAATCTTGTGCTCCTACTATTGAAATAGTGAAGAGACAAGCTATTAAAAACAAAAATGATTTCAAATAAGAGCAATTCATCTTTAGCATGTTGTTAAATGTAGTGATTCGATAAGAGTCGAATTTACAACAAACTTAGATAAATTGCTCTTTCCATGCAATACAATTAATTATATAAAAGGAGACTTATTGTTTTATCTGTAAGCTTATTGGCAAACTATAACTTACTCTTACGGGCCTACCATTTTGTATACCAGGCCTCCAGACCGGCGACTTTTCCAAAATCCGCACGGCTTCAGAACCTGTTCCAAAACCTAAATCTCTTACTATTTTAATGTTTGACAATTTACCATCTTTCTCCACAATAAAACTCAATATCACTTTGCCGTTTACTCCCTGTTCTTTAGCGGCAGGAGGAAATTGATAATTTTCTGCCACATAATTAAGAAAGGCACGCATGCCACCGGGAAATGAAGGCGCAACTTCTACTGTCACAAATACATCCGTACCGCTTTTTCCCTCGGTAATGGACTCTAATTGATCTGCTTTTCCAACCGGCAAGTCGATTGACAATGGCACAGTAGGATCACCCACTATATTGTCCGGACCGGGGGATGCTTTAGCAAAGTCCTTCACAGTTGGAGGTTCGTCTGTTTCGAGCAAATGAGAAACAACTTTTGGAGGATGCATTTTTACCTTGTCTTCATGGGACTTCAGATGCGCTTTTGCCTGAAGAACTACCGGCTCCTCCTTTTTCTGTAGCGGAATATCTTTTAAAAAAACTGTTTCATTAAGTGTAGATAACTCGGGGGAAATTTCGGCTTGGTACTTATGGGCTATAATGGGTATTAAAATCATTGCAATAAAAAACGTAACCCCGATAAATAATGCCTTTGTTAAATCGCCATGAGCATTTTTACGAAGCACATAAGCACCGTAAGATTTATTTCTGCCATCAAAGATAAGGTCTAACCAAACCATCGATACTATATTTAATTTAGGGTTCAACATAATCTTAAAAATTAAAAGGTTTTACCATCAGTTTATATCCATAAGATTAAAATAACGGCGTATTTCCATAAGTAAACAAGAAAAAAATAATCCGCCTCCCCTACTTCCATCAGACAACTACCAGACATCGGCTACTAAAATGCTTTTTTCAGCGGTCGATTAATCGTCATGAAGACATTAATTTTTTGTTTATCTCGTACATCTGGTAATTTAATTTAATCTGATAATCAGTATATTATATTATTTTTTTTCTTACCTTTGCCACGATTTTTATTATTAAGCTTTAAGATAATTGATTTCGTATACCAAAAAGTTGCATTTTACGTTATGGTATATTGAAAAGAATGAAGCAACATAAATGAACTATATACTACTTTTATACCTTCTATCTATTTCCGCAGGTGCCTTTCATATTGGCAGCAATCAAAAAGAAGAAAATATACATTCTACAAAGTCTATCTTAAATAACCGTCATCGTAATAATGCTGAGAGGAGAATCCTGGAGTTACGTTACAATGATTCCTATCCCTTCATAAATCCTTCGATAAATACCATTAGCAGCCTCAAAGGACTCACTTATTTTTATCAAAAGTTATCTGAATTAAAAGCTGGAGAAATTAAAAGGGTCAACATCGTACAAATTGGTGACTCTCATATTCAGCCTGATTTAATTTCCAGAGAAGTACGCTCGGGGCTTCAAGACTTTTTTGGCGATGCGGGCAGAGGTTTAGTTTTTCCTTATCAGATTGCACGAACAAATGCGCCGCTTGATATTAAAAGTTCCACTACCACACGCTGGCAGCCGAGCAATATTAGTCAGTTACATGCACGATCGGCAAGAGGGATCTCCGGTTTTTCATTAAGTAGATTGAATGGAGCCGGAAATATTTCCCTGTCCCTCCGACCCGATATTAACTCGAATCAACAGTCATTTGATTATATAAAGCTTTTTTTAGGCGGTGGTCAATGGAATATTAATACAATGGGAAACGGGGCCAATTCTTATAGAATAGATCAATCTTCCGCCGCAGATTTTACAGCAAGAGAAATAATGCTTGACGCGCCAGCCACTGGTTTCAATATGCGCTCATCAAGTAGCCGGCCTTATTTCTTTGGAGCTTCCTTAGAGAAAAAAAATGCAAGCGGTGTATTACTCCATACAATAGGTGTGAACGGAGCACGCTACGAACAATACAATAACGAGCCCATGTTCTGGAAGCAGCTTCCTGCCTTAAACGCTGATCTCTACATTTTATCATTGGGTACCAACGAAGCATATTATAATAATATGACCGAAGACCTTTATATTAATCAGGTTTCCGAAATGCTGGCAAAAATTAAAACCATAAATGCTAACGCTTCTATCTTAATAACCACTACTGCTGAG
>DATMSZ010000089.1:0-4144 GCA_035565175.1 Pseudosphingobacterium sp. | reverse complement strand
CCCTAATAATATTCTCAATCAAAATTCCACCTATTTTTTTGTTACCTATATAGATGTCGTTAGGCCATTTTATAAAAAGATCTTGGCTAACTATTGGCCGTAAAAAGTCTAAAATGCTTAAACTAACAGCTATATTGAGCTTAAATTGCTCGGGAGGAGACAAAAAAATAGGATTCAGTAAAACACTGAAAGTTAGATTTTGGCCTGCTTCACTACGCCAAATATTTCCTGATTGACCCTTTCCTGCATACTGATCTTCTGCCATTATTACAGTACCTTCGCTGTATGGCGTAGAATTTGACAGATTAGATTTGAGATAATCATTTGTAGAACTTACCCGTTGAAGAGTAATAATATTTTCTCCAACAATAAGTCCCAAAAAAGTGTTACTTTGCAAAGTCTTTATGGCATTAAATGAAAAACTGTTCAAAACTAAAATTTTTTAATGGTAAAAAGTAAAAAGGTTAAAGAATCTACCTATCTCTCAGAAGTTATAATACATGGTATTCAGGAGAAAAAAGGTAATGAAATAGCTAGATTAGACCTGCAAAATGTTTATAGTTCTGTGTCTGATTATTTTGTAATCTGTCATGCAGAATCTACTACTCAAGTAAGGGCGATAGCCAAAAGTGTAGAAGAAGAAGTGCATAAAACATTAAAACAGGATCCTTGGCGTAAAGAGGGCTTTGATCATGCTGAATGGATTCTATTAGATTATATAGATGTAGTGGTTCATGTCTTTAAGTCGGATAAAAGACAATTTTATGCGATTGAAGATTTATGGGGTGATGCAGAACTTAAGCATTTTCAGAGTGCTTAATTGCCCTAACTAAATAAAACAAACAGGATAACAATTTATGAAAGAAAATATGTCAAATCAACCTGGGAAATTAAAAAAAGTTCCGGGGAAAAAAATCACCCCAAAACCTCCTAAATTCAATATCATGTGGCTTTGGGTCGCCATGATATTGGGCTTTATCGCATTACAATATGTCTTTACTGGCGAAAATGCCAAAGAAATAACCTATCAGAAATTTGAGGCTACAATGCTTAAAACGGGCGATGTAGAGAAAATTGTAGCTTATAAGCGAAACGAGCTAATAGGAGTAGATGTTTATATAAAGAAGGATCGGTTGGGTGAAGAGAAATATAAAGATGTAAGACCGAAAAGTAATAGCCTTAATTTAACCACAGGCAATGCCGGACCTCAATACTTTTTTCAAGATGGGTCTTTTGACGCATTGGAGCGTAAGCTAAATGTTGCGCAACAGGGAGTGCCTGAGAATGAAAAAGTGAGTGTTACGTTGGAAGAACGTAATAGTCCTTGGACAGGATGGTTATTGTCTATTATTCTGCCTTTAGGGTTGGTTATTTTATTTTGGGTATTCATTATGCGAAGAATGGGTGGCGGTGCCGGTGGTGCCGGTGGTCAAATCTTTAATATAGGAAAGTCTAAAGCACAGCTTTTTGATAAAGAATCGCAAGTTAATATTACGTTCAATGATGTAGCAGGATTAGAAGAGGCTAAACAGGAGGTAATGGAAATTGTTGATTTCTTGAGAAATCCAAAAAAGTATACCAACTTGGGTGGAAAGATTCCGAAAGGAGCATTGCTGGTAGGATCTCCAGGTACTGGAAAGACCTTATTAGCAAAAGCAGTGGCGGGCGAAGCGCAGGTTCCTTTTTTCTCGCTTTCGGGTTCCGATTTTGTCGAAATGTTCGTAGGAGTTGGTGCGTCACGTGTAAGGGATTTATTTAAACAAGCTAAAGATAAAGCTCCCTGTATCATTTTTATTGACGAGATTGATGCCATAGGAAGGGCTCGTGGAAAGAACAATATAGTTGGTGGAAATGATGAACGTGAAAATACACTTAACCAGTTGTTGGTAGAAATGGATGGTTTTGGAACAGATTCTGGAATTATCATTCTCGCTGCAACCAATAGACCAGACGTTTTAGACTCTGCGCTATTAAGGCCCGGACGTTTTGACAGACAGATTTCTATTGATAAACCTGATTTAGTTGGTAGAGAACAGATATTCAAGGTCCACCTTAAACCAATTAAACTATCGGCAGACGTAGAAGCGAAAAAGCTGTCTGCGCAAACACCGGGATTTGCGGGTGCTGAGATTGCGAACGTATGTAACGAAGCTGCGCTGATCGCGGCACGGAGAAATAAAGAGTCTGTGGATATGCAAGATTTCCAAGATGCTATCGATAGAGTTATCGGTGGACTTGAAAAGAAAAACAAGATTATATCTCCAGAAGAAAAGAGAATTGTTGCCTACCATGAAGCTGGGCATGCGATTGCCGGATGGTTTTTAGAACATGCCGACCCTTTAGTGAAAGTCTCCATTGTTCCTCGAGGTGTAGCCGCACTAGGATATGCTCAATACTTGCCAAAAGAACAGTTTCTATATACAACGGAACAATTGATAGACGGTATGTGTATGACAATGGGTGGTAGAGTGGCGGAAGATCTAACGTTTGGAAAAATTTCTACAGGCGCTCAGAATGATCTAGAGAGGATAACAAAGCTGGCCTATGCGATGGTAGGGATTTATGGAATGAACGCCAAAGTTGGTAACATTTCGTTTAATGATAGTCAGGAATCGCAATTTCAGAAGCCTTATTCGGAAAAAACGGCAGAGCTAATTGATGAGGAAGTTCGTAAATTGATTGGCGAAGTTTATGAAAAGACGAAAGACCTTCTAAGAGAAAAAGAAGGTGGATTAAAAGCGTTAGCAGAAAAGTTGCTGGAAAGAGAGATTCTTTTTCAATCAGACTTAGAGCAAATTCTTGGTAAACGCCCTTTTGACAACCGAACTACTTATGACGAATTTGTTAATGGTGATGAGGGCTCTGCTGATCAACGCAAAGCTGCCGAAGGTTTGTTACACGAAGGAGTTGGTGATAACTCAGGAACGTTTGAAAAGAATAAAGCTTCAGATGAAAATAATGAAACTAAGACCACCAGCTAGGGTCCACGTTTTTTAATAAAGGTAATAATATTTTAAGGCATCACATTGAGTGATGCCTTTTTCCTTTAGGGAGGTTCACACAATTTCATTATTCAGGTTAGCATGGCAGCATCAGTATTTAAAAAAAACTTATAAATTGCAACCATAAATTGATTCAAGCATATGCAAGAGGCTACAGCAAAGGAAAGGTTATTAAAAAAGATTAGAAAGGCATTGCTCGTAAAGAGAGATAATCCATATCCAAATCTGGAGGAGCTTCCCTTATACAAAGAAACTGGAGATGAGGATGTAATTGAAGTGACATTTGCCAAGAATTTTTCGGCCGTTGCCGGAAACTTTATCTTTTGCGAAGACGAAATACAGTTAGTTGAAGGGTTGTTAGGTATAACGGAAAAAGAGGACGTAAGAAAGATTTACGCTTGGGAAGAAAAAGTGCAAGCCATATTAGATCGCTTTGAATTTCCATATTTTAAATCGGATACCGATTTTGTAAATGCGGAGGTGGGGATTACAACTTGTGAAGCGTTAATAGCGAGAACAGGGAGTATTATGGTGAGTAACGGAAATATGGCCGGCAGAAGATTAAGTATATATCCACATGTACACGTGGTAATAGCTTACACTTCTCAAATTGTTATGGACCTGAAAGATGGATTTGAACTTTTAAGAAGTAAGTATGGGCAGCGTATTCCCTCAATGATAAGTACCATCACTGGCCCAAGCCGTACTGCAGATATAGAGAAAACGTTGGTACTTGGTGCCCATGGCCCTAAGCAGCTATATCTTCTATTATTAGATGATAGCGTAATCTTATAACAAAAATGATATTGCGCCTGCTGTATAGAAAGCTAATATAATTAGGCTATACTGGATCCCGCCAAAAAACGGACACCTAAAGAATATTAATTACTAATATTTTTAGTATATTTGTTTTATGGAGGATTTACAGAACGACGACTATTTAAAGGGTAGGGGAGCGCAAATAAATACGCATAATAAATTCTTTAAAAATAAATACGTCACTGAACATATTGAGGGATTGGATGAAGCTTTCCTAGAGAACAGCGCAACACAAATAATAGAATCATATCCAAAAAAAATTATAAGCGAAAGCGATAGTCCGGATTTGCGTTTTTTGCGCTCTATAAACCCCTATCAAGGAT
>DATMSZ010000088.1:0-4504 GCA_035565175.1 Pseudosphingobacterium sp. | reverse complement strand
GTCTATTTTCTCGTAAATCGAATTGTCTGACCCTGCATAATCATGCTCTATAATATCGTCATTATTAAGGAATTTTAGATTGGCTCGATAAAAATCAATAGCTGAGTTAGTCATAATTCGACTAATCCATGCGGTAAAAGGTTTAGTGAAATCATATTTTTTAATATTCTTAAATACCTTATAAAAGCCTTCGTTCATAATACTGGAGGCATCAAGCTTATTATTCGCATAACGTTGGCAAATTC
Source organism: Pseudosphingobacterium sp. (assembly GCA_035565175.1). Taxonomy (GTDB): domain Bacteria; phylum Bacteroidota; class Bacteroidia; order Sphingobacteriales; family Sphingobacteriaceae; genus Olivibacter. The sequence goes on along the minus strand of DATMSZ010000088.1, from coordinate 4,259 downwards.
CCATCGAAAGAGCATAGAAGTATCTATAGAGTTCTTTTTGAGCACTCCTATCCTCTTTAATACATCCCTCTATTAATTTTCGTATATCTTCTTCTTTGTTCTCTTTTGGTGCCAACCAAGCCCTCCTTTCAATACAGCATTACGTTGATAACTATAAAAAGGTTGTTTCAAAGCTAAAATTAATTCAGGTCGAATGTAAATTTTTTGTTGCAAAAAATCTATTATTTTTTTTAGCTCAAGGCAACCTCCTCACCTATCTCTTCGTATACAAGATATCATTCAACAAAAAAGTAAAAAAAATGAATATGTTTAAAATTAAAAGGCTAACAATATTAGGCCTTATAAGCACGTTGGTCGTAGCTTTTTCCAGCTGTTCAAAAGATGACGACACAAATCCCCCAGCTAATGAAAGTAAAGGGATTCAAGTGCGTTCTTCAGGCAGTTTCGGAAATGTGTTAACCGACAAGGACGGCAAAACGCTCTATTTCTTTTCTCTAGATGCTAATGGATCATCGGGTTGCACCGGTGGATGTGAAGCAATCTGGCCGGTATACTATTCGGCTGACGCAAGCACAGACATGAATTTAAACAAAGATGACATTGGCGTAATTACGAGAGCTGATGGATCTAAACAAAGCACCTATAAAGGATGGCCTTTATACTATTATGCAAGTGACACGAATACAGGGGACATTAAAGGGGACGGAATTAATAGTATCTGGTTTGTTGCAAAGCCCGATTATGTATTAATGGTGGTTAATAATCAATTGATCGGTGCCGATGGCAATCATTATAAGGAAGATTTAAGCGTCGGTGAAGAAGCTACCCAGTATTTTACGGATGACAAAGGCAGAACCTTATATGCCTTCTCTCCCGATAAATTCAACACAAACACTTTTACGGAGGAAGATTTTAGCAATGATGCAGTTTGGCCGATCTATCAAGCAGCAGTAGGTCCGGTACCCTCTATTATTAGCAAAGATTTGGTAGCTAACATAACTGTTTTTGGAAAAACACAATTAACCTACCGTGGATGGCCTCTATATTACTTTGGTCAAGACGCAAACAGAGGGGACAATAAAGGTGTAAGTGTACCTCAACCAGGTGTATGGCCTATTGTAAATCTTAACACTTCAGCAGCACTTACGAACTAAATATTAAAAATAACAACAAAACTAAACGACAATCTTATGAAAAAGCATCTATGTGCACTTGCAATTATTGCGGCATTTATTGGGATCTTATACAGCTGCTCTAAAGACCAGGCAGCAGCCCCCGAACCTCAACCTCCAAGTGGTAATGAAGTCACCGCCGATAATGTGAGCTATAACAATTTTACCGGCACCTTGCTACAAACAAAATGCGGAGGATGTCATTCTTCAGGTGGAGGAGGCAGTAGCAAATGGACTTTCGCTGGTTATGCATCTGTTAGAGATAATGGAGCACGAATTAATAATGTGGTTTTAGTTACTGGTACAATGCCTATAGGAGGTTCTTTAACGGCCAACGAAAAGGCATTACTAAAAGCTTGGTTTGACCGTAATATGCCCGAACAATAATAAAAATAAAATTGAAGTCATGATTCAGAAAATAGTCTTTTCCTTATTACTAGTAGCCTCTCTTACAATTACCGTTGTTAATGCACAAAACACCTTCGTGTGTAACGGTGCAACGGTGTCTTTTTTCAGTAGCACTCCGCTCGAAGATATCGAGGGTGTAAGCAAAAATGGTCTTTCTGCACTAGATATAAACACTGGTGATATCCTTTTCAAAGTAAAGAACACCTCCTTTCAGTTCAAGAAGAAACTAATGCAAGAGCATTTTAATGAAAACTATATGGAGAGCGATCAATATCCATTCTCGGAATTCAAAGGAAAAATAGACAACCCAAGTAAATTAAAAAGTGATGGTACCTATCAATGTACAGTTGCAGGAACGCTAACAGTACATGGTGTCGCCAAGAACTATACGGCTCCTGTAAAAATAACGGTAAACAAAGGTTCCATCACGGCAGCATGCTCATTTAAAGTGCGGACCGCCGACCATGGAATTGAAGTTCCTTCTATTGTTATTAAAAATATAGCAGAGACACTGGATGTGAATATTGCTGCCATTTATAAAACTAAAACCATGTAAGTAATTCCTATGAAGAATATAACATTTTTTTGCACGTGTCTTTTATCCATTATTCCCTTTTCGTGCTTGTTTGCGCAAAATGATTTGGAACAGCTGATTCAGGAAGATAGTACCGCTCGGGAAAAAGTAACTGCCACCTTCAAATCCACCCATTTAATTAATGCGCAATCTACAGAAACCATCCATAAGAAGGAACTCGAATTTCGTGTAGATCACCGCTTTGGAGATATTGCAGGCGGCAGTGGAGGAATTGGTAATTTTTTCGGACTCGATCAGTCAACCGATATTCGGATTGGGTTCGACTATGGAATTTCCGACAATTTAAATATTGGAATTGCAAGAGCCAAGGGTGCGACAGCCGCCACTCAGTTATATGAAGCCAATTTTAAATATCGCTTTTTAGACCAAACTACCGATGATGCGATCCCTCTTAGTCTTGCCTTTTTTGGAAGCGGTACGGTGAGCGGTGTTAAAGCTTCTGACGATCCTGCAGCTTCTACCTCTTACGAAAATTTCAACGATAGAATTACCTACGTCAGTCAGCTAATAATGGCCAGGAAATTCAGTTCCAGTTTTTCTTTCGCACTTATTCCAACCTATTTACATCGTAATTACACTATTTATGGAGATCAAAATAGCATTTTCGCTGTAGGGGCGGGTGGACGCTTGAAAATAAGTAAGCGCATGGCGATAGTAGCGGATTATTTTCTACCCTTTAGAGACAAGACAAAGAAAGATTACGTAGAAAACATTAATCAACAACAATTCTACGACGCTTTTGGTGTTGGCTTGGAAATTGAAACAGGCGGACACGTTTTCCACTTAAACTTCACCAATGCAACGGCCATTCAGGAATCACAGTTTATAGCAGAAACTACTACCTCTTGGGGCAAAGGTCAATACAGGTGGGGCTTCAGTATTTCGAGACGCTTTTCATTTAATAAAGAAAAAACAGGTGGGTATTAGGGATTTCCCACCCACCTGTTCACTGTATTTTGATTAGTTTCAAAGACAATTTTATAAAAATCTGAAGGTAAATCTTTTACAGAAATAACGGCATTTTTATTCTTCAAGGGAAAGGTACCCATTAAGTGATAAGTATCTTTCCCTCCTTTTCGCTGGTTGTTTGTGGTGCTTACCCAAATTTTAACATCACCCTTTTCTTTTAGAGGCATCCAGCTTATATCTAATTGCTTACGAAAATAATTTACTTGAGGCCTTGCAATCGCTACCTCTCCTATCAATTTTATGCCATCCAACTCTCTTTGCGTATTTTCCGGAATATTGATATCCATAAATTGAGCAATCGTTGGAAGGATATCTACTGCTGATGGATACAATAACTTTGCATAGCTATTGTTAAATGCTTTATTACTAATTATCCAGCCAGAACGTTGCCTGAACGATTGCCCTCCATGACCTTGTCCTGTGGCTTCATCTCTTCCATGATCGGTCGTAATAATAATCATCCATTCTTCTTTGCTGGAAGCCTGCCGTTTCTTTATTGCTTGCCAAATACGTCCCACTTGCTTGTCCATTTTTTCGATAGCAGCGGTATATTGTTGACTGTCGCCATACATATGGCCCATATCATCCGTGTATTCAAGATACACCCATGAAAGGTCAGGCGCTTTCTCTTCAATGGTTTCTGCAGCTGACTTACTTACCGCCTCGTCAATCGCCGCCATAAAATCTCGTTTCTTATCATGAGGATAATTGATAGTATCTAATTCCAAACCGTCAAAAGCATAGTCCATTTTAATTTTTCCGGTTTGAACCAAACCTTCACCGATTAGTTTTGTACGGTTATCTTGCCAGCTGGAAAAAACACCGATCTTCTTTTGTGGATAAGAATCTTTTAATAGCCTGAAAATGGATGGGTAATTATAATTCGGCGATTTTATATCGTTATCGGGTACGTTGTGTTTATTATACCACACCCCTGTTAACACATTATTATAACCAACGGCTGAAATCGTAGGCGATTCATTATAAGCGCCCACTTCACCTCCTTGAAAGGCCCTCAAATAAGAACCTTGTTTGCTTATTTCAGTTAAATTGGGAGTATTCGCTTGTTCAATTACATCAGCAGCTATTCCATCCACAATGATATACACTGCCTT
>DATMSZ010000087.1:0-5369 GCA_035565175.1 Pseudosphingobacterium sp. | reverse complement strand
CTGCTTTTTTTGTGTTGCCCAAAAATGTAATTTTTGCCTATATCAATATAAATGAGTTATATTAATATAAAATACAACTATGATAAAACTATATTTCGCGAATGAATTAAAAACAACAAAATCCATATTTGTTGCAAGTGATAAATTTATCCATGCTATTCGATATTATCAAATTAGCTGAGTGTAGTCTAAAGGTTATTTATTGGGTGTTACTCCAGAAGCAATTGAGAATTTCAGCGAAGAGGCACTCTTCAATATCATAAACAATACATTTCAAGACAGGGGCACTTTAATGCCATTGCTTATAGATTCTCTGTTCGAGTACGCTTCGGCTAAGGTCCAACAGCTTTCCGAAATATGTAGGTACCCGACAGGTACCTGCTCCCATACCTCTTCGACAACTGTTCGACAGCGCTTCGACTGGTCTTCGACAACGACTCGAAGGATTGTCGAAGGACAGTCGAAGAACGGTGGGAGAAGCACCGAAGGAATGTCGGAGCAGGTATTGCTCAGGTAATCATCGGGTACAGAAGACAGTGGGACGACAGTCGAAGCAGTGTGGGAGAGGATGGCGACCCTCTGTTGATCTCTTGTAGTCTGTTTAAGCGCTGTCCAAACTACAAGGCCTCAACACTGGATATGTTTATTCCCCTAAAACAGTCATCCATACAACCATCTTCCCAGTAACCGCAGGAGGAAATAATTCCATTATTCTTTGCTTCAAAGGAGCTTTGTGCATTATCCCGTTTACGTAGCCAATCGTTCTTTGCCTGCTCATAAACCTGATCAATGGTCCATGTAGGCGCGCCGCTACTATGAGCGGGGTCGTTTAAATTAGTTTGCTGCTCGCTCCAAGATAGTACCTTCATCAAGCTATCAACACTCGGAGCTTGCTGGGTACCACCGGGGTGTCTTTTTTCTAAGCTATCGATCATCAATTGCACGGTTTCTAAACTCCAACCTGCACCTGATATTCGTATGTCGTTAAATACAGTGTACCGAAACGCTCTTTCCGTCACTTCTCCTGCCTGTACCGTAAGAGTTGTTTCCCAAGCAAAGCCCGCCCAAGAACTTCCGTTCACTACATAACGATAGGAATTATTGTTAGACTCCTTAAAACTCTGCCAGGCTTTGTAACTTCTTTCATAGTCGGTTTCGTACTCCATGTCATCTTTGTCGCACGCAACAAAGAACACCATTAGTGTTAATGCGAAAATGTAAATCTTCTTATTCATAATTTAGTTATAAGGTATGAAAAGCTTTCAGCTGTCTATTCATAACGAATTACCGTGATTAAAAGCTACATTTTCGATAAAAAGATTAGAATAAGTATTTACCTGTTAGTTAGAAATACCTCCTATTTCTTTAGTATAATAAAGTCATCCATTACTGTCTTCTCCAATACAGCGATGCTCAGCAAAGCCAAAAAATAATTTTACTTGAAATGGTTTGCAGCTTAACAAAACAAATCCATTTGGTTACCTTTACATTCTAAACCCTAAGAGAAAATGTTGACTTTTAAACGATTTCTTTTATTGCCTATTATGTTATTTTTAGGCATTATAACCTATGCCAAGCCTTTCATTCAAATCAACGAAGACTCCGTTCAACGGGTAATTCAAAGGCAATCAGCTCAACTTCTGTTATTAAAGAAGCAGCAGGAAAACGACTCGTTAAAAAGAATTCAGTTAGAGGAAAGATTAAAGACTGTGCGACTGTTAGATGATAAAGAAAAAGATCTTTTGATGGATCAATTATTACAATTAAAAAGCCGTGACTCACTTACTTTAGCTAAACAGCGTTTAAAAATAGATTCTTTGCGGAGTTTAAGACAAGGGATTGCTGTAATTCCCTTCAGGGATTCACTTTTCACCATTTATACCGGCATTGGCAGCTTTTCAGTAAAGGATCGGGCAGAAGCAATTAGTAATCGTATAAAAAATTTAGCTAGCGATTTCTCTTTTGTCGGTGATTCACTTAAAATACTCGAAGAGGAGGAAACAGTCCGTATTGTATGGAAAGATAAAGATATCGTGGGCATTAATGAAGAAGACGCCTTGTGGGCCAATAGCAGTCAGAAACAGCTTGCTAATACCTATAAGATGATCATTTCAAGAGCAATCGCAAAATACAGAGACGAAACAAGCTGGCAAACGATTATGAAAGAAACGGGCTTGGCTGCTCTAGTTGTTCTGTTGGTTATTCTTGTAATTATATGTATCAATAAATTAATAAGTTGGCTACGGAAAAGAATCGAAAACAATAAACAATCGCTCTTCAAGGGATTTTCCATAAAAGGCTATCAGGTAGTAAATCCCGATAAGCAGATCAAGGGGTTATGGGTATTAGTAAAGATCATAAAATGGATCCTTATTTTGGTAATCATTTACCTGGCGCTTCCTGTTTTATTTAATATATTCCCCCATACACAGGGCTATGCCGATATTTTATTAGGATATTTTCTTTCTCCTTTAAAGAAAATGCTGCTTTCTATAGTAGCCTATCTACCAAACTTAATTACAATCATCGTTATTGTTACGATATTTTTCTATTTGCTGCGCTTTCTGAAATTTTTCGCTATTGAAATAAGAAAGGGAAACCTGCGAATCTCCGGATTCTATCCAGACTGGGCGCTGCCCACTTATCAGTTATTGAGGGTTTTGATCTTAGCTTTCATGATGGTTGTTACCTTTCCTTATTTGCCTGGGTCTAACTCTAGCATATTTAAAGGAGTGTCTGTATTTATTGGCGTTCTCTTCACCTTTGGCTCGGCAGGTGCTCTGGGAAATATAGTAGCTGGTATGGTACTTACCTATATGCGAGCTTTTACCATTGGCGATCGTGTAAAAATAGGAGATATCTCAGGCGACATCATAGAGAAATCATTATTGGTAACGCGTGTTCGAACCATCAAAAATGAAATTATCTCCATCCCGAATTCAACAGTGATGAATAGTCATACAATCAATTTTAGCAGTGATGCACCCGACAAAGGGTTGATTGTTCACACAACTATTACGATTGGTTATGATGTTCCGTGGAAAACTATTCATAAACTTGCCATAGATGCAGCGCTGGCAGTAGAGTTAATAGAGAAAGAACCGCAACCTTTCGTATTACAAACAAGCTTAGATGATTTTTATGTAAGTTATCAAATCAACGCTTACACTAAACACCCTAATAAACAAGCAATTATATATTCCGATCTGCATCAGCAAATTCTCGATAAATTTAATGAAGCGGGTGTAGAAATCATGTCGCCGCATTATCGGGCGGCAAGAGACGGAAATACTACTACAATACCATCGGATTATTTGCCTAAAGATTACCAGGTTCCTTCCTTTAATATAAATGTTAATAAGCGTAATGAAGAAAAACAGTAATTTATTAACTAATATTCTCTAGATCATCTAAATCTTTTGGACGATGGGAGCTTTGTTTTGCTTGTATTAATCCGTCTTGAGGCTGTAAAAAGTCGTCATTTCGACCGAAGGTGAGGCAGTGGATTGTGGGGAGTGGAGGAATCTCCAAGTGTAATGAATAAAAGGCTATCAGATAATAAAGAGATGTGTGGTTCGAGAATATCCACAAAGAATAACCGAAATGCCTCCAACTAACATTAAAAATAACTTTATCCTAACATTTAAATCAGTTAAATTCTCTAATATCGTGGCATGAATAGCTCATTGTTTTCTGTCATCACCTTTACGTTTCTCTCGGTTTTAAGCTTTTCGACTTTTGCGCAGCAGGACACTAGTCAAAAAATAGTTCCCAACCGTAAAAACTCATCCGTTCAGCAAGGAAAACAGTATGTAATTCTTATCTCTGCCGATGGGTTCCGCTACGATTACGCAGAAAAATATAAAACGCCCCACCTCAATCAGCTAGCAAAAGGTGGTGTAAAGGCAGAGGCACTTATTCCTTCTTTCCCGTCCATCACTTTTCCTAACCATTACACCATTGTTACGGGCATGTATCCTTCCCATCACGGCTTGGTAGGTAATAACATGTACGATCCAAAAACGGCCAGCAGGTATAGCATGGGAAACGCAAAGGCTGTTAAAAACCCAGCTTGGTACGGAGGCACGCCTATTTGGACATTGGCAGAGCAACAGGAGCTATTGAGCGCCTGCTTTTACTGGCCAGGCTCGGAAGCGGCTATTGGAGGAAAACTTCCAACCTATTATTATCCTTACAATGAAAAAATACCTATCGCCAACAGAATACAAACCGTTGTCGACTGGCTTTCGCTACCTGAAGCAGAGCGGCCACATTTAATAAGTTTTTATTTTCCAGAAGTGGATCATATGGGTCACCTTTTTGGCCCCGATGCGCCGGAAACAGAAAAAGCCGTGCTTTGGGTTGATTCTGCTGTTAATGCACTTAATCAAGCCGTAACTAAAACAGGACTTCCGGTAAATTTTATATTTGTGTCTGATCATGGCATGACCTCCATTAATAGGGAAGAGCCCTTAAAGTTGCCCATTAAGGTAGATACATCGCAGATAACTGTGGCGAGTAATGGTACCATCCTGAATATCCATGTGAAGGATAAAAAAAATCTAAAAGGTCTATATAATGCCATGCGTTCAAACGCTAAACATTACCAGGTTTTCTTGGCAGATAAGGTACCGGCTAAATACCACTACAATAAAAAGGATGATCGCTATAATAGGATAGGAGACATTATACTGATCGCAGATGCGCCTTATTATTTTTCTAATAATAAACCGTATGCCGGTGCGCATGGTTACGACCCTTACCAAACATCCGATATGCAAGCAACCTTTATCGCTTGGGGCCCCGCATTTAAACGGGGATTAACTGTTCCAGCATTTGAGAATGTGCATATCTATCCCATCCTTACAAAGCTACTCGGATTACCCTATGACCATATAATTGATGGTAAGGACAACATAGCCAAAGAAATAGTAAAATAAAAGCTGCTTCAACGAGCAGCTAAATATCTTGTTTCTCTACTAATATTTGGAGCATCTCTTTAATACTAGCTAATTCTGCTTTGATGTAAGCCATAGAGGCTTCATGCGAGTCTTTATTGGGTGAATATTGGTCTACTTCTAACATGTCTTCCCATGCAAAATTTAACCCTTCGTCATCGTCTTGTACCAGATCAGCCGCATTGATTTGATAAAGCTCTCCGATCAATTTTGCCTGGTCTAATGTTAATATTTCCTCGCCTGATTCCAGTTTAACATAATGGTTAAAACTTACGCAAAGCTTGTACGCAACATATTCACGTGTATAATCATGCGCATAACGTAATAATCTTAATTTTTCAGATAGTTCCATGACAGGTTTTGGTTATTGGTTGTTAGTTGTTAGTTATTGGTTGTTAGTTATTGGTTGTT
>DATMSZ010000086.1:0-10296 GCA_035565175.1 Pseudosphingobacterium sp. | reverse complement strand
TGAACCCAAAATTTCGCATATACGCAATTCTTTTAAGTAATTCAGCGGAAGACGAAAATATACCTCCTCCTTCAATGGTATGAAAAACTTTTGTGGCATGAAAGCTAACAGTACTTATATCGCCAAAATTAAATACAGATTGTCCCTTATAGAGTGTATCAAAACAATGAGCAGCATCAAAAATAACTTTTAACTGGTATTTGTCGGCTATCTTTTGAACGCTATCGATATCACAAGGATTTCCATAAACATGTGTAGCTAAAATCCCAGTTGTTTTAGAAGTAATTGCCTGTTCTATCTTGTTCGGATCAATATTTAAAGTATTAGGATCGACGTCAACAAAGACAGGAGTACAGTTCTCCCAAGCAATAGTGCTAGAAGTGGCCACAAAGGATAATGGTGTCGTAATAATTTCGCCAGTCAAGCCGAGTGCCTTAATTGCTATTTGGAGAGCAATTGTTCCATTATTAACAAACAGAAAATGTTTGGTGCCAAGATACTCCTTTAGTCGAAGTTCCAAGTGATTAACCAATGGCCCGTTATTAGTGAGCCACTGTCTATCCCAAATATCTTTTACGTAAGACATGTACTCCTCTACGGGCGGCAAAAAAGGTTTTGTGACAAAAATCATCGAATATCTTATTTATAGCTTAATCGCTTATTCTTTTTATATCATCTCTTAGTTATTACACATGAAAAAGAACCGCATTTTCGAAATTTTCAAAAAAAGATTCTATGTGCTAAGTCATACACATTTTCTTTTATTAAAACATTTCCACTCCTATTATTTCAAAATTGAAAAGAGCTTCGCCATTCCACTCACAGTAGCTTACTTCTTCAAGAACGATACTTAAATTGCTAATAACTCAATCTACAATTAAACCGTTCAATAACATTGATGCAAAGATTATCAAATCAACATTAAAAATCACACTTATAGACCATTCTGATAATAAATAGAGCAGAAAAACGAAATAGTGTAAATTGTTACACATTTCAACACGAAAAAGCACAAAAAATCAGGGATTGTGTGAAAAAAAGGTATTTGGCCCTAAGGCAATTTCATAGATTTAATCGGGATATTCATAAGTAAAGCTTTGTCAACCAATTCTAAATCATAAGCTGAATCACTTACAAAGCCAACGTGTTTAATACTTTTATTTTGAATAAAAGACGCCAAAATATTTAGTTTTTTTAAAAAAAGGGAGTTCTTCACTATAAATGTCTTTTCTGCAAGCAATGTGCCTACGAAAATCCCTTTATAGTTCACTTGTCTAAAGCCAAAAGTATCCGCGTTGATTGTTATTGAACGGAATGATTTTGAAACCTTTGAAAGAAGGGGTTCGATGGTTGGAAATAAATCATACCAATAAGCACAGTCTATTATTTCCATTCCAATACTTAAGTACCAACTTAAGGCCTTACTGTTCTTTTCAAAAACATGCAATTGAAATCGGTCATATTTTTTCCCATTTCGCTGCATATCTCGAAGGGAGTAGTGCAAAAGTTTTGTACCGATTTTGTTTCCTCTAAGCCTATTATCAACTACTATATGCTTCAAGAAAACGATATCATTAACTACTTGGAAACAAGCAAATCCGTTCAATTCTGCCGATAATGAATCGTATGAGTAATAAGTTGCGTAGGCAGGGTGATCTAAAATAGAATGAAAAAATCTTTTATACCCCTCATCTTGATGAACAAAATATTTAGAGACTTCGGGATCGTAGGCCGATTTCAATGACTCACAAATTGCATCTATAAGCTTTCCGTCTTTCTTTTGTAAGCGTTGAACCGTATTCATATACTGTTGTATTCACTTCGTTAATGATCGTTATATTTTGCAATTATAAAGAACCCGCTTTTAAAAAAAAATAGCCCCATTCTTTTGTAGTCAAAATGTAAATGTAATGTGAATAAACACAACAATCAGACAGTAATTGGTATACTTTTTCACTGAAGTTCAAGCATTACACATACCGATGTGTTATTCCGAGCATAAATCGACTAAAATTCCCAGTTAACCATAAAATGTTAAACAATACCGTTTTTATAAGTAAAAATACCCATTTATACGCCTAAATTTGACTAAACTTTATAAACAAAATAAGTAATTTTTAAAACATTACAAAATTGCATTAACACTATAAACTCAAGGTAAATATATTGTTATTAGCATTACTTCTTCTTACTTATGAGAAACAATAAAAAACGTTGGATTGTCATTTATACACGTCCTAAATGGGAAAAAAAAGTGAATCAATTGCTAAATCAGCAAGGCATTGACACTTTTTGCCCATTAGTAAAAATGCACAAACAATGGAGCGATAGAAATAAAATAGTTGAAGTTCCGTTATTCAGTTCTTATGTTTTTGTACAAACAAACACAATTGATCAGTTCAAAATAAAGCAAGTAGCTGGTGTTGTTGATTTGGTATATCACTGTGGCGTACCCGCCGAAATTACAGAAGATGAAATCATGAAAATAAAATTGCTCATGCAAAATGATCATTTTCACGAACTGGAACAAATACCTTACGATCAAGTGAGCAAAGGAGATCGTATAAAAGTTAAAAAAGGAATATTATCCGATTGGCAGGGAGAAGTTATAAATGTTAAAGGAAAATCAATAGTTATGGTGCTTGAAAATTTCAACTGTGCTTTGGTGGCAAAAATTAACATTCCTCAAGTCAATTTATTGCCTGTTTAGAAAAAACAAACAATTTGAAATCATTTAAGAGTAGGAATAGCGTTAAAATTCCCGCGAAAGAAAATCAAAACCCGATGCAGAATGAAATGAACAAACATTATGGGCAAATACTAGAACGAATAATTAGGCGTAATGGCTATAGTATTAGTGAATTGGCACGCCTTACAAACGTTAACAGACGATCCATTTATAACTGGTTCAATCAAAAAAACCTCAAGCCTGAAATAATTTTCCGTATTGGTTATGCACTTAAACATGATTTTTCAGAAGAATTCCCAGAACTCTTTACTGAAGAAGATTTTCATAAGGTCATGGGTCCGAAATCTACAAGTGACGATAAAGGTGCAAAAACCGAAGAAAGTAGCAGTTATTGGAAAGACAAATATATTTCAATTCTTGAAGAATATAATCGTCTATTAGTAAAACAAGTAAAAAACGACCCTCCAAAGACCTTCTTTAAAGACAAGAATAAGGAGTAAACTATTCATTAAAATGAAATATATATATTACAAGTCCCATCAAGGTAATTTTGGAGATGATTTGAATCCTTGGCTTTGGCCAAAAATATTTGGAGAGATAGAAACAAATGCTGAAATCAACTTCCTCGGGATTGGATCCGTTTTACATCAAGACAATAAACTTCTTCAAGAATTGCATCCCAATCAACGAAAAATAATTTTCGGCACGGGCATACGTCCCTCACATACAAGACTTTTATTAGATAACACCTGGCAAGTTAAATTTTTAAGAGGCCCGATGTCTGCTCGTTACTTAAATTATCAGTATAAGCATATAGCCGATGCGGCCTACGCTCTTACCCAGACAGATGATTATAAACAATTGCTTGCAACTAATAAAAAGTATAAAATAAGCTTAATGCCCTATTATAAATCCTGTTTATTTTTCGATTGGGAGACTATCGCAAAAGAACTTGGTTACCATTACATATCGCCTTTATCTGAATTGGGTGTTGAGCATACATTGAAGGAAATCGCTGCCAGTGAATTGTTAATTACAGAAGCGATGCACGGGGCTATCCTGGCGGATATACTTAGAGTTCCTTGGCATAGATTTATTTTCTCTGGCCGTGTAATGGAAGGAGGGGATGTGTCAGAATTTAAATGGACAGATTTTTTACAATCTATTCAGATAAATTATACACAAGATTCATATATCCCTCTATACCGGAAAACAAACTGGAATAAGATAACAGATCGTATACCAAATAATTTTGTAAAGGCCGAATTTTTTCTAAAAGGAGAGGTTAAAGACAAACTTCTTCAAACCCTAAATAATCCGACTGACTATTATTTGTCGCAAGATGGAGTACTCAATAATATTCATGAAATGATTTCGCATGAAGTTTTCAGTATTAAAAGGGATTTAACAGCTAATCCGTCGTTACTTTTTTAATATCTCCATTTTTTCCTTATGGCTACTAGTAGAATAAACATTGTTGACTCATTTTTCCATCATGCTGAACATGAAATCATTAACACTTCCTTATTGCTAATGGTAGCAACAAACCATCAATGTATACATTATTATGGCTCAATGTCAAGCATCAATAACGTAAAGAAGTTATTAACGGAACAAAAAAAAACAGATATCCTGAACAATGTAACATTTAAAATAATTAAACTCCCAGCTCCATCAGCCAAAGACATTTACAGAAATTCAATATCGGCACTTTACAATATATGGTTTACGCTCACGCTTTCCAACAGACACCTTACTATTTTCAATTATAATAATTACTTATCAGGCCATTTAGTTAATCTGATAAGCAGATTGTTTAGCAAGAGCCTAATTATTTGTTGTCATGCTGAGATCGAAATGCTGAGTTCAGCAATACCCAATGGAAAGATTGCTTTAAAGCAAAGACTGCTAAATCATTTATTCAGAAAGAATAGATGGAGCAGTCATTTAAAATTTCTGGTTTTTGGCGACTCAATTGCGGCGAATCTAAACCGAATATTAAAGGACGAGGAGAAATACAATAAGATTTTATCGATAGATCATCCTTATTTTTCTTCATATGAAAATGCCGGTCTCACTAACCAATCCTCCAACATCAAAATAGGGGTTGTTGGCGTAATCAAAAAAGAGAAGGGCCTTCAGAATCTTTTAGAAATAGCATCCTCTTTACAAAGAGAAATTAAGAAAAAATCGCTAGATATAATTACCGTAAGCAAGGTTGTTGGGGACACCGTGGCCTTGCAAACATTAGGTATTACTATTTATAATGTTGGTGGTAAACTTCTTTCAAGAGAAGAATACTCTCAAGTGATCTCCTCCGTAGATTTCGTTTATTTCCCTTATGATTCTAATGGTTACCGGTTAACGGCAAGCGGAGCGGTATTTGAGAGTATTTTTTCCGAAAAACCAATTATAGCGCTGCAGAATGACTTTTTTAAATATCTTTTTGATAAATATGGCGCATTTGGTATTCTATGCGAATCAAACAGCGATTTAACAAAACAAATTAACAGCATAATAAGCGGGGATATAAAAGCCGAAGATTTTATCAGCAATATCCGCCGAATAAAAACAGTACTTAAACCAGAATTTGTTAGCCTCTCATTCAGAAGTCAGCTAGAATTACATTATCCCGAACTTAAAGCATTATGATCCGAGAATTTAAAAATATTTGTGTTTCTTTAAGAATATATATTTTCAATGTGTTCTTAGCTAAGATCCCTATAAACTCAATAAGAGTTCCGATAATGCGTCTTTTTTTTCAAATAGGAAAACAATCATATGTAGCTCCCAACTTGAAGATACTCAATAAGGAATTAAAGACAGACCAGATTCAAATTGGAAACAACTGCATTATCAACCCTGATTGTTTATTTGATGGTCGTGTAGGTAAAATTGTTATAAAAGACAATGTAGATATCGCTCGAGGAACTTGGATTTTTACCTTTCAGCATGATCCTCATTCAGATTACCATAACACCAAATCTGGAGATGTTACCATAGAAGATCATGTATGGATTGCCTCACGGGTTATTATTCTACCTGGAGTTACCATTGGTAAAGGTGCGGTAATCGCTGCAGGTGCAGTTGTGACGAGAGATATTCCACCAAACTGCATTGCAGGTGGGATTCCTGCGAAAGTGATTGGCCAACGAAAATCAAAACTGTTATATCAAAATAATTACTTCCCCTATTTTACTGTATAAAATCTAATAATTATTTTATATTATCAAATTGACTATTTACTAGTTTTATAGTAGGTTTACATCAAAGTAGCAAATTAATAATAGATTTACTTATGACAATAAATAATTTGGAATCATCAACCAATCAACGAGTTAATCAATGGCTCAATGGCAACTATGACGAAAGCACCAAAGCTTCCATTCAAAAATTACTTGATAATAATCGGTTAGAAGAAATTAACGATGCCTTTTATAAAGATCTAGCATTCGGTACAGGAGGATTACGTGGCGTCATGGGTGTTGGAACAAATAGAATGAATAAATATACCATTGGTAAGGCAACTCAAGGACTTTCAAACTACCTAAAAAAGACCTATCCCAACGAACAGATAAAAGTAGCGGTGAGTTTTGATAGCAGAAATTCATCTCAAGAATTCGCACAAACCGTGGCAAATGTTTTCTCAGCCAATGATATTCATGTTTACCTTTTCAGTGCTTTACGACCTACGCCAGAGCTTTCTTTTGCTATCCGGGAGTTGAATTGCAAAAGCGGTGTTATGCTTACTGCGTCACACAATCCAAAAGAATATAATGGCTATAAAGCATATTGGAGCGACGGTGGTCAATTAATTGCACCACATGATAAAAATGTTATACAAGAAGTAAATGCGATTGAAACAGATAATATAAAATTTCAACCAAAGAATGAACTAATTCAAAAAATAGACAAGGAAATAGACGAAATTTATTTGGAGAAGCTTCTGTTGCTGTCAATTAGATCAAAAATAGTTCATGAACAGCGAGACTTAAAAATCGTATATTCACCTATTCACGGTACCGGCATAACTGCTGTCCCGCAAGTTCTTAAAAAATGGGGGTTCTCAAATATTCATATAGTGAAATCACAGGCAGAACCAAATGGTAATTTCCCCACTGTAATATATCCAAACCCTGAGGAAGAAGAAGCAATGTCTGTGGGCTTACAGGAAGCCAAAGATTTAGATGCCGATTTATTGATGGCAACTGACCCCGATGCTGACCGTGTGGGAGTTGCAGTAAAAAATCCTGAAGGCAATTTCCAATTGTTAAATGGAAATCAAATAGGTTCTTTGTTGGTGAACTATATTCTACATGCAAAAAAGGAGAATAACAATCTAAAATCTAATGATTTTACCTGTAAAACTATTGTAACTACTAACCTTATTCAAGAGATTTCCGCTAGCTACAACGTGCGGTGCTACGAAGTGCTTACAGGATTTAAATTTATTGGCGAGTTGATGACTAAACTCGAAGGCAAAGAGCAGTTTTTAGTAGGCGGGGAAGAAAGCTATGGCTATCTAGTGGGAGATTTAGTTCGCGATAAGGATGCAGTGGTATCCTGTGCTTTTATAGCAGAGATGACAGCATTTTATAAACACCAGGGCAAAAGTTTATTTGACGCTCTTATTGAGCTCTACTTGGAATATGGCTTTTATAAGGAAAAGTTAATTTCCTTGACTAAGAAAGGTCAAAGCGGCGCTGAGGAGATTAAATCGATGATGCAAAGGCTTCGTACAAATACACCTAAAACACTTGGTGGAGACCAAGTTGTCTTATTGAAAGATTATGAAAATAGCATCTCTATCGACCAATTAAATGGTGAGGAAAAAGTGATTGATTTACCCAAATCGGATGTACTGCAATTCATAACAGCAGACGGAAGTGTGGTTTCTGCCAGACCTTCCGGTACTGAACCAAAGATTAAATTTTATTGTAGTGCAAGGTTACCATTGAAATCTCCAGAAGATTATAAAATTGTTGACGCTGCTCTTGAGCAAAAAATTGAACAAATGATGTCGGACATCGTTTAATTAAACAAAAAACTGCTTTTATTTGATAGATTTATCAATAAAAGCAGTTTTTTGTTTTTAATAGAATTTAACGCTCCGCTACTATACCGGCTTGAAGAAAATCTTCATAAGCTAGCTTTACTCCTTCTCTTAATGCTGTCTTATGCTTCCAGCCGAGGCTATGTAATTTACTTACATTCATTAATTTACGTGGCGTCCCGTCTGGTTTATCTATATCATATTTAATTTCCCCTGCAAATCCTGTTATCTCTTTAATAAGTAATGCTAATTCCTCGATACTTAAATCTTCTCCTGTTCCTACGTTAACCAGTTCTTTGCCATTATAATTTTCCATCAGATACACACAAGCTTCCGCTAAATCATCTGCATACAAAAATTCGCGTTTGGGTTTCCCTGTTCCCCAAATTGTAACAATTGGCGCATCTTGTTCTTTTGCTTCATGGAATCTTCTTAAAAGTGCCGGCAAAACATGCGAATTTTGTGGATGATAATTGTCACCTATTCCGTACAAGTTTGTAGGCATTACGCTAATAAAATTTGATCCATATTGATCTCTGTAGGCTTCACAGAGCTTAATTCCAGCAATTTTAGCAATCGCGTAGGGCTCATTTGTAGATTCTAACGGGCCTGTTAGCAAGTAGTCTTCTCTTAATGGTTGTGGGGCAAGCTTGGGATAAATACAACTACTTCCTAAAAACATTAATTTGCTAGTTCCGTAAACATGCGCTGCTTGAATGATGTTACTTTCCATCATTAAATTATCATACAAAAATTCTGCACGATACGTATTATTTGCTATTATACCGCCAACTTTTGCTGCAGCTAAAAATACATAATCAGGCCTTTCTTCTTCGAAGAACCGATTAACCGCATCTTGATTGCGTAGATCTAATTCGCTAGATCTCCTTAGCAATAAATTAGTGTAACCATTTGCTGCTAGGTAACGCGTGATGGCTCCTCCAACCATCCCTCGATGACCAGCTACATATATTCGAGCATCTTTGTTCATTTTATGTAAAGATTAAATTTCCGAACTTAATTAGCAGAAAGTGCTACTGCATTTAATTGTCTAGGTGATCCATCCGGGCCCACTGCAATAATATTATCAAAAATAACCCTCGTTCCTGGACCGATACCGCTTAGTGCCGTTTTCATCGCACCGCTAAGAGAATTTCCCGCTGTAGATAAAACAATTGCATCCGCTCTTGGCTTTGCAATGATCATGGTAAATTTAGTAATATTGAATTTAGCATCAAAATCAAAATTATCTAAGCTTGCGAATATTGCATTCTGTGCTTTCAGGGCTACTGAGGGCATTGTTCCTCCTGATTTTCCACCAAATTTTGCAATCGGATCGGGTATACGTTTAACACGGAAGTCTGTACTGCTTAATGTTTGCATTTTCCCAGGTGCCACTTCAGCCACTACAGAAATTTTTGCCGTTCCAGCCGAAGACACTCTGGCGACATACTTGCCATTAGATCCTGACAGGCTTCCGCCACTCATACTAACTTTGATCTTATCTGCAGGGGTGCCAGGGGCAGAAACAGATAAAGGGTTATCTACTCCAATATACAGAACATTCATTTTGTCAGGAGAAACTACAGCAGATGGTCTTGCCACCTGATACCGTTGCTCTGGTGTTCTGTACTCTTTTATAGTGCCATCTGTTTGCTTTACTTTAATAGTACCGGTCCAAGTAAACACTCCCTCTTTAGAGGTATTAACACTATAGGTTCCTTTACCGTTTGCTACCTGTAAGGCGCTTCCATTAACGGAAATCGAAGGATCAGATTTTGAATCGTAGGCTGTCAAAAAGACCTCGGCCGTATAGGGTTGTCCTTGAACTAAATACGACGTAGGAGCAACGGCTACAGCAGCAAACTGATCTAAATTGACTACCGCCTGATCCATTTTGCCAAGAATTCGTTTTACCACATCCGATTCTGCGTTTTGTGCATCTGCTTGAATTTTTGTCAATATAGCCATCGCAGCAGTAAGAGGCGTTCCATCACCGAAATTGATATCCTCCCACTTTTTTTTTCCGTTCACCCTCTTTTCGGGATCGTTGGCTACCAACGAAAAGGTAACAGCTCCACGGTCTTTTTCATCGAGCAAAGCCAGCAATTTCTCACGGGTGCTATTTATTTTCTCCTTTAGTTCGGCTCCTTTTTTCCGATTAACCATCAAACCAGGTGCAATATCCATATTGTCTCTTTGTGATAAATCGCCAGTACTTTCCTCATACCCCCCGCCTTGTTTTTCAAATTCACTTTTCAGCGTGTTGATAAACTCATTAAGCTCACCAACTATGGCACGTGCTTTTTTTGCCTTTTCGTAAATAGGCCTGGCTCGTTCTGGCTCTTCCTTCAACTTCGTATTCTCAAAAGCCATAAACAATTGCTCCACAGAATTATTTACGTTAGACCTCGATGTTTCAAGGCTGTCATTTATGTTCTTAAAGGCATCTAAAATAGTATCTGATACATTTAAGGCCAGCATGGCCAACAATACCAAGTACATGATATTGATCATCCGCTGCCTTGGGGTTTCTTTTCCTAAAGCCATAGAT
>DATMSZ010000085.1:0-92533 GCA_035565175.1 Pseudosphingobacterium sp. | reverse complement strand
CTAAGGTAACAAACCAAAATCAAAATATCTATTTAAGCCGATGCTAGCTATTTTTTAAATAGAATTAGTAACTTTAATGAAAATCTTAAACCGTCAATAATGCTCCGATTTGGCCACCTTCCTATTTCACTGTTGCTCCTTATCAGCATGCTATTGAATGCGTGTTCACAAAAATGTGAAGAGCTCCTGTGCTCCACAGGCCCAGCCAGGTTCAACATCCAATTTATAGATAAGAAGAGCGGTGCAGATGTTTTCCAAACGGGGCGTTATAGCCCTGAAGATCTACAACTAAGCGAATCAAGCGCCAAAATTGTCGATATCAGTATTCAAGAAGCGGCTGAAAGCTATCCCGTTGGGGTAATAATCGCTTTTAAAATCAGTGAGGGAAAACAAGAAATCGAACTAAAACTTGGCGATGAAACCATCCGTCTCCATACGACGGTCAGTATTCATAAGAGTGATTGTTGTTCTAATAGTTTTGTAGATGAGGTACGTTCGACGACTCATACCATATCTTCTGAACATACGGATGTGATTACTATTGAATTATAGTACCTTTTTATATTTGCATTCATTAATATTTACGCTTCGCTTCCCTTATCTTAAGAATTTCATCATAGGGTACTACCCCAACCATTTGAGCCCACTGATCGTAGGCCTTAGAAAGTCTTTCGACCACCTCCGGCTTGATTGCCGATAGATCTTTTAATTCGGAACGATCCTTATTTATGTCATATAACTCCCATACCGATTGATTGCCAGGTGCGTAAGCCTTCACCAATTTAAAAGAGCCTGATCTAACAGCCGCATTTCCTTCATGTTCCCAAAATATTGGCTCGTTATGAATAGCTGTTTCCTTTCCTAACAGCAACGGTAACATCGTATTTCCCTGCAAGGGAGAAATAGTATGTCCCTTATACTGTTTCGGATAATCGGCCTTTGTCACGTCCACAATCGTGGCCATGATGTCGGGCAAAAACCCATACTGACCAGTAAAGCGCCCCTGTACACTCTCCGCCATAATTTCTGGCCAATATACAATCAGCGGCGTCCCAATTCCTCCTTCATGCACCCAATGTTTATATTTCTTAAAAGGCGTTGCAGAGGCGTTGGCCCAAGATTGGCCGTAGCTTAATAGGTATCCCTTTTCGGTACCCAAAAGCTCTTTTTTTCCGCCACCCAGTTCCCCTCCTTCGGCACAAGCGCCATTATCCGTTAGAAAAAAAATCAAGGTATTATTCAACTCACCTGTTGTCTCAAGCGTTTTTATAAGTCGACCAATATTTTGATCCATCCGATCCACTTGTGCGGCATAAATAGCCATACGATAATCCATCTCCTCCTGTTGAGCCGGTGTAAGCGCCTCCCAATCCACTCCATCATCGGGGCTCAATGCTGTTTCGCTGTCTAACACTCCCAAAGCCTTCATTCGTTCTAAACGTTCTCGCCGAAGGTTTCGCCAACCCTTTTTATATTTTCCACGATATTTCTCTATATCTTTCTTTAGCGCATGGAGGGGCCAATGCGGACTTGTATAAGCCAGGTATAAGAAAAAGGGCTGTTTGCTTTGGGTATTGTTCTCTTCAATAAAACGGATGGCATAATTAGTAAATGCATCAGTAATATAGAAACCTTTCCCTTCCGGTTCTACCGGCCCGTTCATAAACGTTAAACCTCGCTTTCCACTTGGATAAAAATAATTAGTAGCACCAGCCAGCACACCGTAATATTTATCGAAGCCTCTTTGAAGTGGCCATTTAGCCTTGTCATGATAACCGAGATGCCATTTACCGGCCATCAGTGTTTGATAACCTGCTGTTTTTACCACTTCGGCGATTGTAAGCGATTCATTATTGATATCACCTTGATAAGCTGGTAAACCGTAATTAAAAGCTGTACTATCTTCAGGATCATTGGTCATATGCCCTATTCCGGCCTGATGTGCATATAAACCAGTTAGCAAGGAAGCTCTACTAGGGCAACAACGTGCTCCATTATAAAATTGCTTAAAACGCAGGCCTCCAGCCGCAAGTCGGTCAAGATTGGGTGTTTCAATTTCGCCACCGTAGCACGCAATATCTGAATAGCCCATATCGTCGGCCATAATAAGCACAATATTTGGTTTTTTATCTTGTGCCTGTAACAAGACCGATTGTAATAATAGGCAAAGCCCTCCTAATAAAGATAAGTTAGGTTTCATATATCTATTTTTATCCGTTAAGTATAATCCCCATCACAGCCTCATTCTTTTCGATGTTTGATTGGGATGTCCATGGCAGCACCTTTATCTCCCTGTGCCATCATCCAACGTTCCAACTGACTTGCATATTTTTTAACTAACACTTCATACCCCGGTTTATCGGCCAGGTTCTCTAATTCGTATGGATCCTTCTGTATGTCGTACAACTCAATAGCAGGGCGGTGTTCAATCCTTTCAGTCAGTTTTTTAGCGTCATCATTGCTAGCGGCTTGATGCATCCAAGTAGTCCATGCCAACTGTTCGTTGCTGGTATTCATCATGTACTTAATATAATAAGCAGAATCAGGCATTAGGTTCCGAATAAACTTATAATGAAGGTCTCTTATGCTTCGTATTGCGTACGCGGGCCCTTCAGGTATATTATTGTGAATACCATAAGCCACCTCCCTATGTGTTTCAGTCTTTCCTTGCAGCACCTCTTTAAAACTCAAACCATCTAAACCTTTCACCGGTTTATTTCCAACAATATCAATTAAGGTGGGCATGATATCCTCATATTGTACGATGGCATCCGTCTCAGTATGGGCTTTTACTTTTCCCGGCCATTTAACAATCATTGAACTTTTCTGACCATTATCAAACAGCGTCCATTTACCACCCGGAAATTGCGGACCTTGTTCACCCAAGAAAACAACGATGGTATTTTCATCAGCCCCCATCTCTTTCAACAGCTGCATGATATCGCCTACCTGGTTGTCTAAGCGGCGCACTTCTGCCAGATACTTACAAAATTGCTGCCTTATTAATTTTGTATCCACCCAGTGTGGAGGTAATTTCAGCTTAGTTGGATTAAATTCTGTTGGATCACCTACTGTCCAGGGAGCATGCGGGTTAATACTCATTATAAAAAGACAAAACGGATCTTTTTGTCGAATATAATGCCTTATACTATCCAAGGAATAATCATCTGTTTTTGACACACAATTAGGTTCAAAACCAGCAACCCTATCAAAAGGAAAAACTGAAAAAGGTTTCGTAACATGGTCTTTTCCTGTCAGTCCCACTCGATAACCTGCATCATTCAAATAATGAACTACACTTTTCAAATGTCCATAAACAGGTTTATGGTTTTGGTAAGCACCATGTTTCGCCGGATATAAACCAGTAAACAAGGAAGCCCGGGTAGGTACGCACATCGCTTCCGAAGCAATCATTGAATTGAATTTTAAGCCTTCGGTCGCCAACCTATCTATGTTTTCGGTGCGAATATTCTGGCCTCCATAACAGCTTAACTGTCTCGAATCAAGATCGTCCGCCATAATGATAATAATGTTAGGCCGTTCATTCGTGCGCGCGGATGTTGGTTTTGCATACAATATCGGAGACAACACAGTCATAATAAACAGCAACCCTACTAATTCCTTCCTATTAATTTTCATAAACCATATATTAACAATTCAATCTATTGCTATTCAAGCGTCTTGATGATCATGGTTTTGGTAAAACATGATGTTTTCCGGCCCAATCGTCCCACATGTTAGCTAGCAATTTTACTTTATCAGGATGCTGCATCGCCATGTCATTCAGTTCTGTAGGGTCATTTGCTATATTATAAAGATGCCATGTTTTACCTCCCTTCGCCATTACCAGTTTCCAAGCATCTTGGCGAACATATTTACTTCCCTCATGTTCATTGAATAAGATTTTATGCCCTTTATCATGTTCACCTTTAATTACCGAAACAAAACTCTGCCCCTCAAGTGGCAATATTTGATTTCCATTATATTCTTGTGGATAGGTAGCTCCGGCTACTTCAATAAAGGTAGCCATAAAGTCCATTACATGGCTAACGCGTGCACATCTAACACCCTTTTTAGCTATGCCTTTTGGCCATGAAACTAACATAGGTGTATGTATTCCTCCTTCAAGCGATTCAGATTTCC
The DNA here is from genome assembly GCA_035565175.1 of Pseudosphingobacterium sp. Taxonomy (GTDB): domain Bacteria; phylum Bacteroidota; class Bacteroidia; order Sphingobacteriales; family Sphingobacteriaceae; genus Olivibacter. Next base: position 88,390 of record DATMSZ010000085.1, on the reverse strand, counting down.
ATAAACGATAAGGCGTATTGGCTACGTTGGCCCAATTCGGACCAATGGAGAAAAAAGTTGTCTGTGGCCCCGGCATCACACTTTTATCAGTAACATAAGAGATTTTTTGTCCGTCGCGTGTTTCACTAGGTCTGTCAAAACCAGGTCCATATAGGTCGCTTAACTCTGAACTCGCTCCATTATCACTTAAAAACACAATCATGGTATTGTCCATCTCTCCTGTTTCTTCCAAGGTTTTCAATATTCTGCCAATTCCTTGATCCATACGATCTACCATTGCTGCATGCACAGCCATTGCCTTGGCATCCCAATCTTTATGCGGATTATCTTCCCAGCTCATTTGCGCAGGATGTCGTGGAGATAGCTTGGTGATCGCTGAATCGATCAATCCAAGACGCGCCATCTTTTCGTAGCGCCGCTGTCTGATCGCGTCCCAACCGTCCTTATAGGTATCTTTATATTTAGCGATGTCTTCAGGAAGTGCTTGTATGGGCCAATGCGGCGCATTGTGTGCTACATATAAAAAGAAGGGCTTATCATCTTTGCTAAATTCACGCACATATTCTGCTGTTTTATCATTGATAGCATCTGTATGGTAGTAATTCTCCGGAACATTTTTCACGGGAATTGTCCCTTCTACCAAGCTAAACGGATCAAAGAAATCAATCACACCCCAAATTGTTCCGTAAAATTTTTCGAAGCCTCTTTTTGTTGGATATTGCTCCAGAGGTGAAAACAATGGATACTCCTTTTGATGGTTCAGCCATTTTAGTTGCTCTTGAGGATTGGATTGCGTTAAGGTGTTCGACACATGCCACTTACCCGTCATGGCCGTTCTATATCCAGCCTGTTTCAGCACTTCCGCAATCGTGACCGTGTTCTTTCCAAGGTGTCCCTTATAAGCTTGATCATCTTGCTTCGTTGTCATGTCACCTATACCTGCAGCGTGATTGTACATTCCCGTGAGCAGAGCGGCACGCGTAGGGCAACACCTCGATATGTTATAGAATTGCGTAAACTGCAGGCCTTGCTTAGCTATTTTATCTAAATTTGGAGTATTTATTTCTCCGCCATAACAACCTAAATCAGAATAGCCTAGGTCATCTGCCATAATGAGGATAATATTTGGTCGGTTATCTTTCTTGCCCAGCGTGTTATCCATGCATTTTTTTGCATGAGCGGTATACACGATAAGGAAAAGGATAACCAATAGATTTTTCTTCATATTTAATTCGTTTATTTTTGGACGGGTAATATCTAGGGTTTCACTGTATCGCAATGATCATTCAGCTAATTCAAAAGTAACCAAAACCAGTATACATTTTGGATCAAAGTCTAGCATATTTGTCTCAATTTTCCTTATTATTAAGCATAATTTCACAATCTATCGGACCTGCATTGGACTTCCTCATACACCATGGCTCAAAAGCATCAGGCGAAAATAGACGAAATAAGAACGAAATTCATTCGTAGGTATAAACAAACCATTTTTTCACATATTTCATTAATTTTTACTTAATTTTTTCGCACTTTTATACAGTTAAATACACACCAATGACTTTATATTAAAACGGCAGTGCAATCAGGGTCATCATGACAAATGCACTTTTATATGAAGTGACGCGAACTCCCATTGGTAGTTGTAGAGGACAGATTCGATTTCTTCATTAATACTTATTTTTATGAACTCAGAAAAAAACAACATGCTTTCATCATCAAACCCTCGGAACAACACTATTTCACTGGAAAAAGCAAAAGAAGAAACAAAAAGATGGCGACATTTCTTAGCAAAAAAAAGTAAAGACTTTAACATTAAGACTATCAATAAAGGTGCCTTCATTTCGTTTGCAGATATTGATGCGTTAAAAAAGCTACATGATAAAGATGGTAATATTATTGGCGTAAGAGCCTACTTTGCGCTTGAGGAAGAAAAAAGAAAAGACAACACTCCTCTTCATCATGTGAAACTTGTGCTGGTAGCAGTAGAAAAAGGTGGTAAAAATGGCAAAGACATTTTAGAAATACCTTCCTCTTCGAACGAGGCAAAGCAGTCGGCTATTTACGATTTTACCATGCCCTGCCCAGATTGCTGTGACGAAACCAGTCAGCTTTACTAAGAATCATGAATTCGCTATTTTGGTATGTGGGCGTTGTCGCTCCTGCAAGTGTCCTTGTTCCGATAGGCTGTGCTTTATGGCGATACAGATTCATTGACCAGGCGCTTAAAATAATCCTTACTTATTTATTTATAGCCGGACTTACTAACATGGCTGCCTCTGCATTGGCATTCAGCAATAGGAATAACTTATTCCTATTGCACTTTTATACGGCAATTGAGTTTGCACTTTTATCTCTATATTTTCTATATCTAATTAAGAATAAGCATTTTAGATGGATAATTATCAGCGTTATGTTGGTATTTCTGTTCACTTGTGTTTATAATGCTTTTTATATACAGGATATAAAGCAGTTTAATACCTATACTCGGTCCTTACAGGCAGTTATTTTGCCCTCTTACGGTTTTTACTACCTATATAAACGAATCGGCACTCATCATGGCCATGCGCTGAACAAAGCGCATTACTGGGTGATTATTGGTCTGATCATTTATTTTTTCAGTTCGCTCATCCAGTTCAGCTTCAGTAATTTCTTAAGTGCAAATCTGGCCAAGGAATTCAGGATTTGGTTATGGACCCTCCATGCAAGCATTGTTCTTGTCATGTATATGTTCTTTGCGAAGGCTTATATACTATGTAAAGATGAACGATAATATTCTGTTATTAGTACTCATTGTTTCATGCGGCGTATTGATTATGCTCGTAGGCTTCTTTCTGCTATTCCATAGAAGTCAATCTAGGATTGCCGAACAACAACAGCGCTTACAAGAAGAAAAATTGATACATCATCGCCAACTAATAAAAGCAGCTATCGCGTCACAGGATGCCGAAAGAAAACGGATTGGTCAAGATCTGCATGATGAGATCGGGGCAGCCCTTGCCGTACTGAAGCTCACAATCGATCAATGTCAGGCAAACCTGGGTGTCGACGGCTTCCAGCACTTTTTACAATCCTGTAAGATAAAAATAGACGATATTGTTTCTTCTTGCAGAAACATCTCTCACAATTTGTCGCCGGAGATTTTGACAATAAATACCTTAACAGAGTCGATCGAAGAACTCTGCCACAGCTTTAGTATCACCATCAAAATCACCCTAGAAGGAAATGATGAAGTGTGGACCTTATTGGATACGCTTACGGAAGATAAAGCTATTCATATATATCGCATACTTGAGGAGGCGCTACACAATACCGTCAAACATGCCGAAGCGAGTTCAATAAACATCGGTTTTGCTACCGAAGCAGGTCTGCTCCAGATAGTTTATCAAGACAACGGGAAGGGTATTAACCATGTTTGCACAAAATCCGGGCATGGCCTCAAACATATTGAAAGCAGACTATTGATATTAAACGCTACTTATGCTCCATTATCCGATATAGATCATGGGTACCGGTTATCTTTCTCGTTTCCTTTGGAATCGTCTTTGTCGGAATACAAACAATCGAACACAATAGCTTAACAAAAAAACGGCCAATGAAACTTACTATTAAAATAGCCTTAGTAGATGATCAACATCTTTTCAGAAACGTACTGGCAACGGCCTTAGCTTCCGACGGACGTTTTGACGTAGTAATGGAAACTGCGGATGGCTATATTCTATTAGAGCATCTTGCAGCCGGGCGTTCCATGCCTGATCTCGCCGTGATCGATATGGCCATGCCAACCATTAACGGACCTGAGCTCACCCAACGTTTACAAAAGCAGTATCCCCAAATCAAAATAGTTATCCTATCCATCAATTACCGAGAAAGTCTTATTGCCAAGATGATCGATACTGGCGCCTCTGCCTTTCTCAACAAAAACTGCGATTTGGAAACATTGAAGCATGCCATCGAGCAGGTCCACCAAACGGGCTTCTATATTGATTCCTCCACCATGAGAGCTCTTAAAGCCCGTCCGCTCAGAAGTAAGACAGCTTATACGGAAAATGCTCCCCCCGTAGATCTTACCAAACGCGAAATTGAAATACTGGGACTTATCTGCCAAGAGTACAACAATCACGAGATTGCAGAGCGGCTATTTATCAGTGCCCGAACCGCAGAGGGACATCGCAATAATCTCCTTCTAAAAACAGGCTGTAAAAACACCGCCGGTTTAGTGGTCTTTGCAATTAAACATGATTTGTTTGAAGTGTTGAAGTAGCGTCTTCCAAGTTCCGTATTGCGTTGTCGGCCGCTTCTTGTCCATCGATAGACGCTCCGTGCAAGGTGCCATAGGCTTTCAGGTGATAGGCCTCTCCCGCAAAATAAACTCTTTTGAGGAGCGGTTTAGCCATTTGCTTACGTGCATTAACAGCAGTAGTGTCATTTCCATCAAATCCAAACGGTGCGGTATATGAATAAGCACCCAATGCATAGTTATTTTTACTCCAATTGGTTATAGAAAACTTGCCTGTAAAAATATTGGTCACACTGTAAGCATTTGAAAAACAAGCTTTAAAAAGCTCAAAAACATCCGTATCCTCCATCTCATCTAACTGCGCCGCAAAATCTCCCGAAGCATGCACAACGAGCACATTTTTAGGATAGAAGTTAAGCCGGTACACCTGCCATATTCCTTTAGGATTGTCATTATAAAGATAGTAGTTCACATTATCCAGTATTTCGTTAGGCATACTTTTTACTTGCACGGCTAACTTTTTATAAGAACCTAGCTTTAACGCTTGCAATGCTTTGGTATAGGCCGCAGGCAAATTAGGCGTAAATTGGATATCGTTCGATGCCAAAACACTCACTGGTAAGGTAATGATACAGGCATCAGCAGTATGTGTTACACCATTCGTATCAAGCACTTCCACTTGTTTAGCATTGTATTTAACCTTTCGGACTGCCCGAAAAGTTTCTTTAAACCTAATACTGTACATTGTCTTTATCCGCTCGCCATAAGTCTTTACAAGAGTGCCTAGACCTTTTTTCACAAACAGATTGCCACCCCAATCTTCCGTACCCTCTCGGGCCCTATCCGCTGCTATATACATCCAGGGCTCTGTTGATTCAGTAAATGGCCCGTATTCAGATGTTGCCAACGCAAAGATGTCGTTTTGGCTCAGTGTAGCAGGCATGTCTGTAACAGTTCTGTTAGGAGATTCTTTATTGGTGTTAAAATCTACGCTTATTGAGTTCCTAATTTGATTAATTGCCGGAACTCCGAAAACACTTACCGTTTGAAACCCTCCTCCAGTATTGATCCTGAGTTTATATTCTGCCTGCTCCTCCACGGTCGAGAAATTTAACAGGTCCGCAATTTTCGGCCAAGGGTTTTCCGGATTTTTAGGATCCTGAATATAAACACATCCTTTATCAAACGCTAAACCATTAGGTGCATATTTATCTGTTTTTGCCCGCCCGCCATATATGCCAGAAGCTTCAAACAAGTGCACAAAGGCTGTTTTTGAGCTTTCTAAAATTCGATAAGCCGCGGCAATTCCAGCTGCACCACCTCCTATCACGATGTAATTCGTTGCCATATCATTCTCAGTTAATATAAAGTAAAAAAAACACAATAAATCATAAAAATTGTCTGGTAAAAACCTGCGGTCTCTACCAGACTTTTGCGGCACAATACCCTTATTGCGTTATGACTGTTCGCTCGTTAATATAACGTTTTGCGATGCTCAACTCACGTTCATTGAATAAGTCTCTTAGCGCTAGCCCCCCTCCTGCCACACCAAATGATGACAAATCCAGCTGATCGAAAAGCGCATCCACGGCATCCGTTACCTGTTTATAGCTATTGTATTCTTCCAGCAGGGCTGCCCTATCTTCTTTCACACTCGCTAAAGCAAGATCATAGGCTAATTTGGTAGAAACATAATCTTCTGGCTTGCTCTTCAGAATCTTTGTTAAGCTATCTGCCTGTGCCTTCCTTATATCAATAATCATTTGATTTAGAATAGTTAATTCTTGCGCAGTAGTCGCTAAGATTTGCTGCAGTCCAATAGCCCGCGCCTCATCTACACTCATATATACTTCGAACACAATTTGAAACGATCCGATAAATTGGTTGCTAAAAAATGTGTTATTGGTATATACTGAGCCTGATGATCCAAAAAACAAATGCATGCCTCCAGAAAGGAACATATCGTTCAGAGAACTTTTCTGCGTAGCCTCCGAAGCGACGGAAAATTGCGATAATACACCAGAAATCAGCGCCCGTACCCTTGCAATGATCAGCGTGTAATCTGCTGTAAAGCTTCCCAGAAATTCCTTGGCCTCGTCAATAGTCGACTTGTCTGCCTCATCCGAACCTGGGAGCTTCGAAGATGGGAAATCTCCACCTTGCAAAGCATTTCCAATCGCGTCAATGACAGCATTCACCCTATCAAGGCTCCAGTCATCATAATTCTGATAGTCACTTTGTTTATTACCAAAGAAACGCGCGTAATCCCAACCGTTCCCTTCGTAATGTTTTTTTACCAATTCATCTATTTTAACCTGGATTTGGTCTTCCCTTGTTTGGGATTCGTTTTGTAAGCCGTCCATAAATTCCCTGAATTTCTGGTCGCCTGCCATCTTTTTTTCAATTGAATCTGATTTTCCCATAGCTGTATGTTTTGCGGGTATAACTAATTTTTACCTACACAAATATAGAAGTGGGTATGCAGCCGTATAAGCGTTTAAATACGGTATCATCAAATCGGGTATTTATACGTGTACAATCAATAATTATATGTCACGCGCAGGCCGACCCATTCATTTTGCCTATTGCTATTATAATTATCTTACAAGTATTTCACTCATTGTTTCATATATCAGCTGAATCTTGAAAAAGTCGCTATCCCTCATCACAAAAAGCAAATAACCTCCCTCCTGTAAAGGAAATTTCTGGAAGTTTGGAATTCACGATTGATTGTATATTTTTGCTTCGCAATAACCAAGATTACGAACCTAATGGCTATAGACGAGAAAGAATTGATATTACAAGTATCAAAAGGTAGCGAGCACGCCTTTTCTGTTCTTTTTCATCGTTATCATTTACACCTTGCCGCTTTTATTTACAAGCTAACCGATTCTTATGAAATGTCGGAAGAAATTGTGCAAGATGTCTTCCTCAAGATCTGGATAAATCGTGAACAGCTTTCTGCTGTCAGAAATTTTAAAGCCTATTTGTTTACCATTTCTAAAAATCACGGTATCAATTGTCTGAAACAATCAGTAAAAGAAAAAGCACTTCGCCAACATTTGGAAGAAGAAATGGCTGCATCCGCAACAGAGGACGAATTGCTAAATTACCACCTCTTACTCGATAAGGCCATTGATGAGTTGCCTCCTCAACAACAAAAAGTTTACGTGTTAAGTAAGCACCAACACCTAAAATATGCAGAAATAGCAGATCGTATGGGAATATCCAAAGAAACGGTCAAAAGTTATCTCAAGCTCGCCACGGGCACGATTATCCGCTATGTAAAAAGAAATATCTATATCATTCTAATAGTGCTAACAAGAATTAAATTTTAATTTTTTCAAACTCCATACCCCCTTTTTCTTTCATTTATTGTCTTTGATTCAGTAGTGCTTGTTAATAGCGCGCCATAACCATTTATAAAAATATGACCAACGCTTCGGAAAGACTTTCTTTACTGCTAAATCGTTTTTTAAAAAAAACTATTACAAGCGAAGAACTATGCGAGTTATCATCTTTACTGGATGGAGTTTCTGAACAGGAAATTAGCATAGTACTAAAGAAGATATATGACAAAGCATCTGTGCCGACCTTCTTCGCAGATAAACTGCCTAGTGAACATATACTTGAACAAATCCTGCAACGAACGGAAGATAGTAATATGTCTGTAAACGCGCCTGCTAAAAAAATCCGCCCCTTACTAATGAAACTTACGGCTGCAGCGGCGGTAATCGGACTGGTTGTCGGATTCTTTATTTTTCCATCCAAGAATCAGCAACCAAATTCACAGCATATTTCATCCATTCAAAATAACGATGGCGATATTTTACCAGGCGGAAACAGAGCTACGCTAAAAATGAGCAACGGAACAACCATCGTGTTGACTAATTCACCTAACGGGATATTGGCACAATATGGCAGTATGGCCGTCAAAAAACTTGCAGATGGACAACTGGCCTTTGACGCCGGATCGTCTACTACAGAAAATCACCAGTCGAACGGTTGGAATACCATATCGACTCCCCGTGGTGGTCAATATCAGCTTACACTTTCAGACGGTAGTAAAGTTTGGTTAAACGCAGAAAGCTCGTTAAAGTTTCCATCGCAATTTATTGGCAATGAAAGAAGAGTTGAGCTGGTTGGAGAAGCCTATTTCGAAGTTGCAAAAAACAGGAAGCAAACTTTCAAGGTAATGAGTAAGCAAATGGAAATACAGGTATTAGGTACGCATTTTAATCTATCTGACTACGATAGTCAAGGTACCTCAAAAACAACCCTAGTGAGTGGAAGCATCAAGATAAGGCGTGGTACACAGGTTCACCTGCTCAAGCCCGGACAACAAGCGGTGCTCAATAAAGATAAAGAGCTTACCTTACTAGACCATGTGGATATTGAAAGCGAAATTGCCTGGAAAAACGGGCTCTTTTTATTCAAGGACGCAAGTATTCAACACGTCATGGAGCAAATAGCCCGCTGGTATGATATTGAGGTCGTATATCAAAAAAATCATTCCAAAAAACTGTTGAATGGTAGCGTATCAAGAACGGTCCGTTTATCAGCACTCATGGAAATGCTGGCTTACACTGGTGTGGAGTACGAAATACAAGGAAAAAAGGTGTTTATAAAAAACTAATAAAAAACCTATATAGAGTAGGCCTAATCGATTATTAAACTAAAAACAACATGATGAGAAAATGAAATGAAATGAACAAAAGCAAAAACGGAGAGTGTTGGTACCACTCCCCGGAGCTTGGAGTTACATGCACATTGGTCGAACAACATTTATTAACCCAAACACAACAAAAGTAATGAAATTTATTTCAAAGGCCACGCTATGCAAATGGCCCAACCTACAGCAATTCATTTTGGCTATGAAACTAACCGCCTTCCTGATGTTACTGGCACTTTTACAAGCAAGTGCTAAAAGTTATAGTCAAGGAATCACACTAAGTAAAAAGGACGCGTCTGTCACGGAAATCTTAAAATTGATCCAACAACAGAGCGGTTATCATTTTCTATTCGACAAAATGGATATCGAAAAGGCAGGAACTATTTCTGTAAATGTCAAAAATGTATCTATCGAAGAAGCGCTCCAAAAGAGCCTGGAGAATCAACCCCTTTCGTTTAAGATTATGCAACAGACGATTGTGCTAAAAAGTAAACCAACTTCTCCCGAGGCAATCCCAATTGTCCAGCGAAGCATCAGTGGTAAAGTAAGTGATGAAAAAGGCCTTCCCCTACAAGGTGTTAGCATTAAAGTGAATGGCACTAATATAGGCACAAGCACCAATGCAGATGGTTTCTATAAACTAAGTGTTTCAACATCAAACATAATGCTTATATTCAGCTATATTGGCTATGTTACGCAAGAAATCCCTGTAGGTCAACAAAGCTCAGTAAATGTGGTCTTAAAAGAAAATGCCAACACACTTAATGAAGTGGTGGTTGTAGGGTACGGCACACAGAAGCGCGAGCAAATCACAACAGCCATCGCCAGTGTCAAATCTGAAGACTTCGTACAAGGGTCTGTTAATGATGCCGCGCAGTTGATTCGTGGAAAAGTGGCGGGATTGAACGTCATCTCGCCAGATGCAAATCCTGTATCCACCGCACAGGTAAACTTGCGCGGGGTTCCTTCCATCTTAGCAAGTAGCGCGCCTTTGGTATTAATCGATGGGGTGCCCGGCACCTTATTTACAGTGGCTCCTGAAGACATTGAATCTATTGACATCCTTAAAGATGGCTCAGCAGCAGCGATCTACGGCACCCGTGGCACCAATGGGGTCATCTTAATTACCACCAAAAAGGTGAACGGTGAAACACCGGCCACTATTGATATCAACACCTACTTCACTACCCAAAGCATTGCTAGGCGATTAGACTTTATGAACGCTGCTCAATATAGACAACGTGTTGCAGAAGGTAGGCCCGGCGCCACTGATTATGGTTATGACACCAATTGGCTAGATGAGATTACACAAACACCAATATCACAAGTGTACAATATTAGCCTGAAGGGAGGAAACAGTAATACCAACTATATTGCCAACGTAAACTATCGGAATATTGAAGGTATCGTCAAACGATCGGATAACAAAGTGCTTTTCCCAAGAATCGAATTTAACCATAAAATGTTCGATGGCAAGCTAAAGCTGAATGCCAATATCAATGGTTACCAACAGAAGTATTATGCCAGTGCCGATCAACCTGAACATTTTACGAGCACAGAGAGTAACAGCTTTCGGGGTGATATTTACCGAAATGGGCTCACCTTCAACCCTACTGATCGTGCCAAAGACGACAAGGGTGTCTGGATCGAGCGTATTGAGAAAACAGATTATATGAATCCGGTGGCACTTTTAGAGGAGACGCAAGGGCTTGTTCAGAACAATAATTTTCGCACCTTCGGCAATCTAACCTATTCGCCTAATAACGACATTAACATCAAACTCTTGCTATCGCGTGATTTGTATAACAGTACAAGAGGTTACTATGAAACCAAGAAGCATTTTTCGACTATTAGAGATGGAAAAAATGGCTACGCATCGAGGGGCACAACCCGTACGCAAGAAGATCTATTGGAGTTGACCGCAGATTATCACAAAGTCATCAAAGACCATGAAATTACCGGTTTAGTCGGATACAGTTGGCGCAACAACAATTATCAAGATTATTGGATGCAGAATTGGGACTTTCCTACAGATGATTTCTCATATAATAATATGGGAGCAGGTTTGGCCTTAAAACGCGGACAAGCACCTGAAAATTCAATACAAAGCGAAAACAAGTTAGTGGGTTATTTCTTTCGTTTAAATTATAATTACAAAGAGAAATACCTGCTCATGGCCAGTATACGACATGAAGGTTCATCTAAGTTCGGGAAAAACTATAAGTGGGGTAATTTTCCTGCCGTTTCTGTTGGCTGGAATGCCATTCGTGAGGATTTTCTCCAAAATTTTAAGGCACTTAGTAATTTAAAACTTCGCGCTGGTTTTGGTATAACGGGTACTGAACCTACTGACCCTTATGGATCCTTAAATTTAGTTAATTTTGATATTTATACGCTCGTTAACGGTCAATGGATTCAAGTAGTGAATCCCGCTTTAAATCCTAATCCCGATTTACGTTGGGAAAAAAAAGAGGAGTTAAACGTCGGTATGGACTATGGTTTCTTTGATAATCGCCTTTCAGGCTCTGTGGATTATTATAGGCGCACGACAAAAGACCTATTAATGGATTATCCTGTTCCTACTCCCCCCTATCTGTATAGCACCATACGTGCCAATGCTGCATCCATGCAAAATACCGGTTTAGAAATACAAATAAATGGAGTTCCTGTGCAAACAAGCGATTTTCAATGGCGCACTTCAGTTAATTTCTCTACCAACAGAAATAAGATTCTTTCACTATCTGATGAGAATTTCCAGCTTGCCAGTGGTTATTTTGATGCCGGTGAAACCGGCGAACCTATCCAACAACGTACACATCGCGTACAAGTGGGGCAACCTATCGGCAATTTTTATGGATTCAAAACCATCGATATTGATGAAAATGGTTATTGGATCATTGAAGGCAGAGACGGCAATCCCAAACCTATTGCGAATCAACAAGCTGACGATAAACAAATCATTGGCAACGGATTACCAAAGTACTATGCTAGCTGGAATAATACCTTTGTATACAAAAACTTCGACTTAAACATTACCATGCGCGGCGCCTTTGGCTTTCAGATACTAAACATGCCAGAAATGTTTTACGGTAATCCAGTGATGCTTACTCGTGGCAATATTCTTAATTCGGCCTACGATAATGTCTTTGGCAAGCGCTCGCTAGCCGATGATCAATCTCTTAACTATGTAAGTTATTACATTGAAGATGGTGATTATTGGAAAATAGATAATGTCACCTTAGGTTACAATGTTGGCCTAAAAAGCAAATACATCAAACGCATCCGGCTCTATGCAGCAGTATCCAATTTGGCCACTGTAACCAGTTATAAAGGCATTGATCCTGAAGTGAGCATCAATGGGCTCTCACCAGGAATCGACAACAAGAATCGCTATCCATCCACCACCAGCTACACACTGGGAGCATTTTTAACCTTTTAACAAATTGATTTATGAAAACAATTAACTATAGCATAGCCACTCTCTTGTTGATTTTGTCGTTTACGGCCTGCAACAACGATTTAGATGAAATTTTATATACAGAAGTTACCGACGATCAAGTAACTTATACAAGTGCATACCAAGCAACGGGTATTCTTTATGCCAATATGCGCGAATTTTTTGATCATCACAATTGGGCCGGTGTACAGGAAACCTCTTCAGACGAGCTAGTAATGCCCGCTAACGCCTCTGGCTGGGATGATGGCGGTATTTATAAACGCATTCATCTTCATACCTGGAATTCTGAAAACGAGCAGATGAGTGCCATGTGGAATAGCTTTTATAAAGGTGTAATCAATGCTAACCGTATCATTACCCTCTTTGAAGAGGATAAAATTCCGTTAACCGACGGAATGACAAAAGAAGGAGCCCTAGCAGAAGTAAAAGTAGCACGTGCCTTCTTTTATTGGCTCATCTGTGATAATTTTGGCGATGCTCCTTTGGTGACAAAAGTAGGCACCGAACTGCCGGCAAAATCATCGAGAGCCGAACTTTATCAATTTATTGTCTCCGAAATCAATAGCGCCCTACCTGCCTTGAGTGAAGACAATAGTCGATTACTCTACGCTCGCTTTAACAAATGGGCGGCAAAAGCATTGTTAGCTAACTTATATCTCAATGCTGGCGTATACCAAGGCGCGCCCGCCTGGCAGGAATGCATGCAACAATGTGATGATATTATCAACGCTGGAAAATATAATTTGAATGCCAACTTCAGAGACGTCTTCACCACCCAGAATGAAAACTCACCAGAAATTATATTTGCTATACCTTTCGAAGAAACAGTTGCAGGTGGTTTTCTCTTTCATATGTTTTCTTGGCACGCCTCGTTAAAGGCCAAAGCAAATATGCAAGCTACTCCTTGGGGTTCCGGCTCGGCGATGGCTGTTTCTCAATTTATAGACACCTATGATCCGGCTGATGGGCGCCTAGCCGACACCTGGCTCATGGGCCCTCAATTTGCTGCTGATGGAAAAACACCCCTTTTAGGTGCTTATGACCAGGCAGGTAAACCGCTCGTGTTCACGAAAGACATTCCCGATGGTTTATATACCGGCGAATCGGAAGGCTATCGTATGAATAAATTCACTGTAAAAATGGGTGCTTTATCTAACTTAGACAATGATTTCCCTTTCTTTCGCTATGCCGACATCCTATTGATGAAGGCCGAGTGCCTTTTGCATAGCGGTAATCCAGATGAGGCTGCCACCTTGGTGACACAGGTAAGAGCCAGATCCTTTAAGGAGAACCCAGAGAAAGCAACTGTAACCGCTAACGATTTACAACAGAACAGTCGTTATCATTATGGCTATGTAGAAAATTACAAGCTGGTAGACGAGGGTAATACTACCCCGGTACAATATGGTCGCCTACTAGACGAGCTCGGTTGGGAGTTTGCATGGGAGGGGCATCGCCGTAGAGATATGATCCGCTTCGGTGTTTTTACCAGTAAGAGCTGGTTGTCTCATAAACCAAATGGCGATTATCGGACAACTTTTCCTATTCCACAACAGACCATTAATTCGAATCCTAACCTAACGCAAAATCAAGGTTATTAATATCAGTTACGATGAAAACAAAACAGCTTATATGCTTTATCCTCCTTGCTTTCGGCCTATGTGCCGAAGGTAAGGCTCAGTTACAGAACCGAAAGCCGCTACATGCAAATCCGTATTTAGAACTACCGTTAGGCAGCATCCAAGCCAAAGGCTGGTTGGAAGACCAACTCAAGCGGATGAAAAGCGGTTTGACCGGCCATCTCGATGAGCGTTATCCGGAAGTTGCAGGTCAACGAAATGGCTGGTTAGGGGGCGACGGTGACGCTTGGGAAAGGGGACCTTATTGGATTGATGGTTTGCTTCCTTTAGCCTACATCTTAAAAGATCAGACCTTAATCGACAAAGTAAAGCCATGGGTGGAATGGACCTTAAACAACCAGCGTGAAGACGGTTACTTAGGACCTAGACCTCTCCGAGAAAAACCAATACCCGAGCCAGGAATCCAAAAGGAGCCTGTAGAGGACTGGTGGCCGCGAATGGTTATGCTCAAAGTACTGCAACAGTACCACAATGCCACGGGCGACAAACGTGTCATCCAAGCGTTAACAAAATATTTCAAATATCAGCTCCAAGAACTACCGAAACACCCATTAGATCAATGGTCTTTCTGGGGCAACCGTAGAGGAGCCGACAACTTAATGGTAGTGTACTGGCTATATAATATTACCGGTGAATCTTTTTTATTAAATCTTGGCAACTTGCTCTATGAGCAAACCTTCCCTTATACCACTGTTTTTTCTAGTGATTACAGCACAAAACAAGTCGGTACCGATCATCTTTACCCATATAATACCGGTAATGGCTATCCTTTTCAACAAGCGCTTATCAACAAGTTACATGTAGGCCAATTGCAGAGCTTTCATTGCGTAAATTTAGCTCAAGGCATTAAAACCCCTATTGTTTATTATCAACAGCAACCCGATTCCAATTACATTAAAGCCGTTAAACAGGCCTTTAAGGATATTGCCCTCTTCCACGGGCAAGCACAAGGTATGTATGGTGGCGATGAGCCCCTGCACGGCAATGCCCCCACCCAAGGGATTGAGTTCTGCTCGGTAGTGGAATTGTTATTTTCCTTAGAAAGTATGCTCACCATTACAGGCGACACAGAATTTGCCGATCATTTGGAAAAAATCGCCTACAATGCTATGCCTACACAGGCAACCGACGACTTTAATCATCGTCAATATTTTCAAAGTGCTAATCAGGTATTGATCTCGAGAGCTGAGCGTAATTTTTTTGAAGACGGCGGACATCAAGGTACCGATCAATGCTTCGGGCTCCTTACCGGCTATCCCTGCTGTACTGCCAATATGCATCAAGGCTGGCCTAAGCTTGTACAAAATCTTTGGTATCAGACAGCTGATAATGGAATAGCGGCACTGCTTTACGGACCTAGTGAGGTAGAAACTAAAGTAGCCAATGGCCAAATGGTTCGTATCGTAGAAGACACGCATTACCCCTTTGATGAAACCGTCCGTTTTACGATCCAAACAAAAAAAGCTATTAGCTTCCCGTTCCATCTCCGCATCCCACATTGGGCAAAAGATGCGCAAATAACCGTCAACGGAGAAGCCATTTCTGAAACGGCCGAAGCCGGCAGTATTGTGAAAATCAATCGCATCTGGAAAGACGGCGACCAAGTAAACTTAATTTTACCCATGCATATCGAGACCAGCCGTTGGGCTGAATTATCCGTAGCTGTAGAGAGAGGCCCATTAGTTTATGCTCTCAAGATTGAAGAAGATTGGCGCAAAGTAAGCAACGTAGCATACTTCGGCGACTTCTTTGAAGTATATCCCAAATCGGATTGGAATTATGGCCTATTGGAAAAAGCAATAAAAGATCCCCAAAATGGCTTTGAAGTAGTTAAAAACCAAACAGGAGGACAGTATCCCTGGAATTTAACAGGTGCGCCCATTGTGCTAAAGACCAATGCCAAGAAAATCCCGGGGTGGAGCCTATACAAAAACATGGCTGGCCCTCTTCCACATCAATTTTCATCGGCCAGAGAAGAAGAAACATCTATTACGCTAGTCCCTTACGGCTGTTCTACCCTTCGTATTACGCAATTTCCCATCGTTAACTAAAAACAATTATGAAAAAAACATCCATTTACATAAGTACCAGCCTGCTCCTACTATGCGGCGCATCCACACATGCTCAGAATAAAAGCAATACCATACAGGCGGTTAATTTCTCCAAAGTTGAAATAACCGATCAGTTTTGGGCGCCAAAAATCAAAACCGTGAGCACAGTAACTATACCTGTTTGTATTGAACAGACCGAAGTAAAAACTCCGCGCATCCGCAACTTCGAAAAAGTTGCTCAACAGTCAGGTGAAAAACATGAAGGTATCTATTATGACGATTCGGACGTTTATAAAGCACTTGAAGCCATTGCCTATTCATTGAAAAATCAACCCAATCAGGGCTTAATCGACAAGGCCGACGAATGGATCGATAAGATTGCGGCCGCTCAATTACCTGATGGTTATTTGAATACTTATTATACGTTAAATGGCCTTGATAAACGATGGACTGATATGGATATGCATGAAGATTACTGTGCCGGCCATCTTATAGAAGCAGCCATCGCCTATTATAATACCACCGGAAAAACCAAGCTACTGCATGTAGCTACCCGTTTTGCAGATCATATAGATTCCATTTTTCGTCAGCAAAATCGCCCTTGGGTGAGCGGACATCAAGAAATTGAATTGGCTTTGGTTAAACTTTATCATACTACCCAAAATGAGCGCTATCTGCAACTGGCCGACTGGTTTCTCCAGCAGCGCGGGCGTGGTTATGGCAAAGGACAAACTTGGGACGAATGGAAAGACCCTGCCCGCTGTCAAGATGCTATCCCTTTAAAAGATCAGAAGGAAATTACCGGTCATGCGGTACGGGCTATGTACCTATATACGGGTGCAGCTGATGTAGGAGCTGTCACGCAAAATGCTGACTACATGCAGGCTATGCAAGATGTTTGGCAAGATGTAGTATATCGCAATATGTATATCACTGGTGGAATCGGCTCAACAGCAAAAAATGAAGGTTTTAGTAAAGATTATGACCTTCCTAATGCCAGCGCCTACTGCGAAACCTGTGCCTCGGTCGGAATGGTTTTTTGGAATCAACGAATGAACCTTCTTACCGGTGAGGCCAAATATTTCGATGTACTCGAAAGAAGCTTGTATAACGGTGCCCTTGATGGCCTCTCGTTCAGTGGCGACCGCTTCTTTTACGGAAATCCTTTGGCCTCGCGCGGAGGTTACGGTAGAAGTGAGTGGTTCGGTACGGCTTGCTGTCCGTCTAACATCGCTCGCCTAGTAGAATCCCTAGGCAACTATATTTATGCGAAGACCGATGATGCCCTTTGGGTAAATCTCTTCGTAGGAAGCCAAAGCACCATTCCCTTAGCAAAAGGTTCTGTCAAAATATCTCAAGAAACAGAATATCCTTGGAAGGGGGATGTCAGCATCACGCTTACGCCCGATAAGAAAAGAAAATTTCCGGTTCATATCCGCATCCCTGGCTGGGCCCTTGGGCAGGCTGTACCTGGCGACACCTACCGTTTCTTAAGCCCTCAAGAGCAAAAGATCACACTCCTCGTGAACGGTAAGACTGTACCCTATACAATCGATAAAGGCTACGCAGTGATCGATAGAGCTTGGAGTCAAAACGATGTTATTAGCTTTCAACTTCCGATGGAAGTGAAACAGGTGACCGCGATGGATCAGATTTCAGCCAACCGACATCGCGTAGCGTTACAAAGAGGTCCATTGGTATATTGTGTGGAACAAGTCGATAACCAAGGGAATGTCATGAACTTTGTCCTCCCTCCCAATGCGCAATTCACTACCACTTATCAAAAGGATTTATTGGGTGGCATTGTAACGCTTCAAAGTAATTTACCTGTCGTTAAACCTACCGAAGATGGGCAGTCGGTAAATATCCAGGAACATACTATCACCGCTATTCCCTACTTTTCCTGGGCCAATAGAGGCAATGGTGAAATGCAAGTTTGGTTACCAACAAAAATAGAAGAAGTGAGCATCAATAGCAAAGATCTTTAAATACATCTTAAGAGCACCTTCCAACATGAGTGAAAGGTGCTCTTTGAGACCTTAGTGGATAACCGGTATACCAAAAGAGAGAGGCAAAGCTACAAGCCAACCATTGCGTAAGGCACCCGAATGCCTTTAACGCGGTAATAATAAGGATCAATAACTCCTTCCTGACACCCGTCTAAACCGCATGCTGAATAATTCAAACAATAAGTAAGCAAAAGTTCATTCCGCCCATTATCAAAATGAGGGTGGATAGCAGGCGTATAATATCGTGCGTATTGGCCATAGAAATATTCACTAATGGTATAAACCGCTTTACGCTCGGTGAAAGGCCCGGTGGGACTATCTGCGGTAGCTAAATAAATACGCCTATTTGCGTCACAATTAAAACCTTGGTCCATGGTCATCAAGATATACTTTCCATTAACGTACGATACTGCGCTAGAGCCCAACCCGTCGGCCACTTTGGAATTGGCTCCAGTGGTAGGCGCGGCAGTCCATGACGTGCCATCAAAAAACTGCCACTGCTGTGGGTTTGATTCCGGAAAGCGCGCCACATGTATGTAACTCTCATAACCAAAACCTACCGTTTCACTTCCAAAAGCATATACATAGCCATCTCCAGGTTTTACCATACCGGTAGCATATAAAATGGCCGTTTGCCCACTCAGGCCAGCAGGCAGGGTACGTTGTGTTTGCCAAGTCGTGCCGGTACTTTGCGTAAAAACGTAGAGCGATTGATCCGTGGCACTTAACCCAGAGCCCTCTCCGCAATGAACATATACTTTATCTCCAAGTTCCACCCCTACGCCCGGCCAGGCAAAGGTATTATTAGGTTGAATAGTGCACACCTGTCTCGGCCTACCATTTGCCCCACCGGGAACGGTCACGTTAGGCGTGTGCAGGTTATTCCAATCCGTAAGTGACGGTTGTAACAACATAGAATTGCCATAGCTAAAGAAATAGTTACAAGGAAATTTATCATCCGCTGTTAAGGAAGTTCCATCCCATGCATCCTGTGTTATCCACAGCACCTTACCAGCATTAGCTCCCCAAGTCAATAAAACGCTATTTCCCTGATCAAAGGCTACCGAGCCCTGTTCCGATTCATTCCGATTAAAGAAGCGTACTACCTCATCATCGCGGTACGTATCTTCTTGTTCCATTGTAATGACCCAACGTTGCCTATTTTCGTTCACTATATTTTCTTGGATAACAGCAGCACCGTTTGTCGTCGCTCCACCCGTTACCGCCAATGCTAAGCCATTTCCTTTATTCACCAGTTTAAAGGAAGTCCCGTCCGACTGCTCTTCTAAACGCCACAACTGCTGATCGCCTAAAAATGGAAAGGCTGCGTACTGTTGCATCTGCATACCAATCGAATCAGATGCCCCAGGCACATCGATTAGCTTCCCGCTGTGTAAATTTCTGATATGGTAATACTTCACACCATCTACAGTGGTACGATAGATTAAATGCCATTTTTGCCATCTGCTTACTTTTCCGTCCGACAAAGATGTTTCCCATTGCTGCAATTTAGCTTGGTCATCAAACTTTTTATTATAGAGCGGATCACCCGCTACCTCCATAAACTTGTTGCTCGCCACATTCTTGAGGGTTACAACAACATAGTCCGGAATAGAGCTTGCTTGCAGCGACGCAGGCCGCTCTACCTCTTTCATAACACGCTGACAAGCACTGGTAAAAAGCAATAAGCATAAGCTCGTGAACATTAATTGTTTTCTCATAATTTAAGATTTAATGGTTTAAAAGGCATCAATCCACTTAACACATCGCATATTAGTTTACTTGATTAGCGGTTCAGGCCAATGGTCGGTTCGGAAAGGCAGTGCTGGGAAACCAAAACCATTTTGTAGGTTAGTTACGGGATAGTTAAAAAAAGCATATCGAACGGCCACTGGATGAGTTACACCATCCGCTGTCAGTTCAATCGTATGTTCTGTAATCTTAGCCTTTGCCGGATAAAACACCTGATCATCACCAGCCAAGGCAAAAAAAGCAGGCGACTCACCATTACGAGTGGTCAGTCCACCTACTATTGTCTGTGCTGCATAATGCACAATTGCCTTATTACCTTCATACTGTATATATAGCATTTTGGGTCCCTTATAAGGCATATTCAAGTATCCATAAGTACGGTTTAAAGCCGTATACGCTAGCCTATCACCCAAAGGCCGTTTATCTTTGGGATGTAAGTCTCTTGCCTCCCCAACGTCCATACTCACAATCATTTCGGTATTATTCAGATCAGCAATTTTTTCCTGCGCTTCCCTGAAAAAAGCGTCAAAAACCAGTGCAGGGTCTTCTTTTTCATGATAGAAAGGAGCAATCTGCACGTAGTAAAAAGGTAGATCGCCCTGCTTAAATACTTGACGCCAAGCACTTATTAATGTCTGTGTCAAATGAGTATATGTTTTCCTTTCAAAATGATTTGCTTCCCCCTGATACCAACAGAAGCCTTTTATAGAGAGATTTCGAAAAGGGTGAATCATCGCATTGTATAACAAATAAGGACGTGTTACTTTTTCGAAAGAAAATCCACCATCTATTTCCTCTTTTGCTTTCGGGCTAGCTAAATATGGCGCCAAGTAAGATTTGTTCAACTGCGAATCTGTTGCCAAAACATCCTTCGGAACATAGGCCTGTGCTGCCGATGCTCCAATACCAGTGAAAATTACACCAATTGGATAACGTAATGAATCCCGTAGCTTCTTTGCCATATAGTAAGCAACCGCGCTGAAGTCCTTTGCCGTTTCCGGTGTACAAAGCTGCCATTTACCAACTATCGAATCTAATGGTTGTTCACTAAAATTAAGGCCAGCATTGAACAGACGCAAATTAGCATCAGCCGCATGCGGCAATTCTTCCGCGGCATGCTTATCTTCCTTTAGTGAAAATTGCATATTCGATTGTCCAGAGCAAAACCACAGGTCCCCTATGAGTAAAGAGTCAAGCGTCACAACTTCGTCACCTGTGCGAATTTCCAATTGGTGGCTTCTGAAATCACCTGCTTTAGCAATAGGTACGTCTAATATTGCCAAAAAGTGTCCCTTTTCGGTAGCCGTGACCGACACGTTGCTCGATAACCAATCGGCTTTCACCTTAACTTCTTCGCCGGCCTTTGCTTTTCCCCAAACTTTAAAAGGTTTATTCTGCTGTACCACCATCTTATTTTGCAAAACCGGTGATATATGCAAATGCGTCGTCTGGCCCACGGCACTGACCAAACTACCACTTAAAAAAACACTGATATAAATTTTTTTCAAACACTTCATAACAACGGTTATTAAAATTTTCACAAATCTGGCAAAACAAACACAATAGTTTAATGTGTTTATTTACATTATGGTTTCATCTTGCTGATTGAAAACGGTTTATCTTCTTCTTTTTGTCCGCGTTGTTTGTTCGGTTGACTGCTCATCTTAAATCGGAGTAAGCCACCTTGTTCTATTTCTCCCATATCAAGCCAATTGCGGTCAAAAGGCTTTCCGTTCAGATTGGCAGACTCGATATACACATTTTGTTGATTGTTATTTTCTGCTTCGATGACAAACTTTTTTCCATTCTCCAGGCTAATTGTAGCCTTCTGGAAAACAGGGCTACCGACATTATATTGTGTGGTTCCTGGGCATACGCTATATAGACCAAGTGCACTAATTACATACCAAGAAGACATCTGCCCTTGATCTTCATCTCCTGGAAAACCTTTTGGAGAGGCATTGTATAACCGACTCAGGATTTTACGTACTTGAGCCTGTGTTTTCCAGGGTTCCCCTGCATAGTTATAAGCATAAGCGACATGTTGCACAGGCTGGTTGCCATGCGCGTATTGACCCATTTTAGCCAGTACCATTTCGGTCATCTCATGTATTTCCTGCTTATACGTACCGACCTTAAATCGACTATGCATATTAAAAAAGGTATCAAGCTTCGTGGTAAACTGTTTGGTTCCTCCCATCAAATTGGCCAAACCACCCAAATCATGAAATACCGACCAAGTATACTGCCAAGAATTTCCTTCGGTAAAAGCGCCCCCCCATTCTATGGGGTCAAAATTCGGCATCCAACTACCATCTTCCAATTTCCCCCTCATAAATCCAACTTTCGGATCCCATACATGACGGTAGTTGTACATCTGTCGCTCAAATATTCCAGCATAATAGTCGTTACCAATAGCCTTGGCGAGTTGGTAGGCACAAAAGTCGTCGTACGCATACTCCAGTGTTTTGGCTGTTGTTTCATGGATCTTCCCATAAGGAATATAGCCTTTAATAAAATAACTTTCCCATCCCTCTCTACCATTAGATCCGCCAAAAGGCCCCCGGTTTGTTGCTTCATGTAAGTAAGCCTCTAATGCTTTTTCCGGATCGAAAGTACGCACCCCCTTTACCCAAGCATCTGCCAATAATGAGATGGCGTGGTTACCGAGCATTACACCCGACATACCCGGATTTGACCAAGTGGGCAGCCATCCCGACTGATCGTATGCGTCCAAAAGCGACTGCATGTAGCGCCCCTGCATTTCTCTATGCAAGATATTATTCAAAGGAAATTGAGCGCGAAAGGTATCCCAAAAGCCGTTATCCGTGTACATGTATCCCTTGTGGATCTTTCCGTCATACGGACTGAAATAAATGGGTTTATTTGTTTCATCCAACTCGTAAAATTTCCTCGAAAAGAGGTTTGCCCGAAACAAACAAGAGTAGAAGGTCGCCATTTCCTCCTCCGTACCACCTTCTACCAACACTCTACCTAGCAGTTTATTCCAAATAACAGCCCCTTCTTGCTTTGTTTCTTCCAAGTTTTTATGATCTCCCAACTCGCGGTGTAAATTCAATACCGCTTGCTCTTCACTAACATACGAAGAAGCCATTTTTACCTGCACCTTTGCTCCTTTTTTAAATGTCAGATAGGCCCCTACTTGTTCACCGTCAATGGTAACTTCTCCCGCATTTACACCTTCTCCTTTTACCGTCCAAGTACCAAAAGCGCTAAAAGGTTGGTCAAATTCCATCACGAAGTAATTTTTAAAATTCTCCTGCGTAAACAAGCCATTCTTAACATAACCGATAATTTTCTTTTCTTTCGGCATAATTTTGATCGCAGCCTTTTTCAGGAAACCATCCAGCACCAAATGTGCTTCGTCTTTTTTTGGAAAGCTGAAACGCATATGCGCACCTCTTTCCGTGGGCGAGATCTCTGTTTTTACCCCATTGTCGAACGTTACCTTGTAGTAATTAGGCTTCCCCAACTCATTTTCATGTTTAAATGTACTAGCCCGATCGTCTTCCTTCACTTTCAGAGTGCCCGATACTGGCATCAATGAAAACACCGCATAATCGTTCATCCACGGGCTACATTGATGCACTTGCTGAAAACCCCGAATACTGTTATCCGTATACTTATACTTCCATCCATCACCGTTTTTCCCGGTTTGTGCCGAAAAGAAATGCTGCGCAAAAGGCAGTGCGATGGTGGGATAGGTATTCCCATAAGATAGTTTCGGTTCCGAGTCGGTTCCCTGTAAGGTATTTACATACCTGAGTAAATCAGCCTCCTGTGCAACAGCAAAATGAACCCAAAAAGTAAGTAGTAAAAAGAGCGATTTTCTCATCTGATATATGTTATTTTGTCTGTAAGTTAACTTGCTGTGTCATCATTCATTAAATATTATCTTGTGGTGTATCCCCCATTTCAAGCACAAGGTCACCCCCATTCATGATTTCCTCATGTGAAATATAAGACCGATGATAGGGTTTACCATTTAACTGAATCGACTGGATATAGCGATTTCTCGGAGAGTTATGATGAGCAACAATCGTAAAATGCTTTTCCCCGCCCTTACCACTCCTATTATCAACACGAATGCGGATGCTATCAAATACCGGACTAGTAATTTCATAAGTGCCGTCGGCTGCTGCAATCGGGTGTATACCACTCGACGCCAATACGTACCAAGCCGACATCTGGCCAACATCTTCATTTCCTACCAACCCCTTCTCTACTGCATTGTGATAAGCTTGTTCGCATATTTGCCTTGTCCATTTTTGCGTTAAGGAGGGTTTTCCCAACTTATTGAATAAGAAAGGCACATGATGCACCGGTTCATTAGCGTGATTATAAAAGTCATTCCAGCTAAAATCAGCAGGTGTACGTTCAAAAAAAGATTCTAAATCGGCTAACATTCTTTTCTTTCCCCCTATCAAGTCCGCCAAGCCATCGATATCGTGAGGTACAAACCATCCCTGCTGATAAGGGTTACATTCGATCGTTCCGTACCATTGTTCTTCTCTCCCCTTAACCGGCCAGGGCAGCCAATTCCCCTGCTCATCCTTCGGTCTGAACCAACCTTTTTCCTTATCAAATAAATTCTGGTAGGCCAAAGACCGCTTCAAGAACTTATCGGCCTCTGCCTGCTTACCCAGCTTCTCTGCCAGTTTACCAAGGCACCAGTCGTTATAGGCATATTCTAAAGTAAGCGATATCCCCTGATTGCCCGACGTATAGAGCTGATTCCCATTGCCAAATTTCTCCAAAGATCCCACAGCCAACTGATAGGCACGTTCCACATCATAATTGCGGATTCCCTTCGCATAAGCCTCGGCCAGCACATTCACGGCCGGATTACCAATCATACAGCCCGAATAGGCATTCAGTAGCTCCCACCGCTCAAAATAAGATTTGTTTTTTTCCTGTGCCAAATCGGTGAGCGACTGTATCAGATCGCCCACCACCTGCGGGTTGATTAAACTTTGTAAAGGCATTTGGCTTCTAAAGACGTCCCAGCCGCTAAAGATTGTTCGCCGCACATGCCCATCACGGGCCTGATGGGCTTTCCTATCGCCGCCCGGGTAGCGGCCATCCACATCCTGCATACTGCGTGGATCGAGCATTGTACGGTACAGCGCGGTATAGAATACTGTTTTTTCATCCTCACTGCCTCCTGTAAGTTGAATTTTTCCTAAAGCGTCCGACCAACTTTTCCGTGCCGCATGGTGTAACGCATCGAAATCCCAGTCTTTTATTTCTGCTTTGAGGTTTATTTTTGCACCGGCTTCATCTACAAAGGAAATACCCGCTTTCATCAATACCTCCTCTTGATCCTCTGTGGCAAAAGTTGTGTAAAAGCCAATGTGCTTACCTTCCGCTGCTTTTACATCCTGCAATACCTCCGCATTTGCAATCCATTGCTGATAATAATCGGCTTCCACCTGTTCCCTTTTTCGTTTGGCAGTGTCCGGTATATGCGCCTTCCAAACACCGACATGCTTTAGCGGCTTACTAAACTCAGCATAGAAATAAACCGTATAATCAGCCTGACCATCACCATTTCCCCAGCCACCACCGTCGGGCGTACAACGCATCCATCCTGAAATATGGTGCTCATCCAGTACCCGTACTTGTTGAGCAGTCGCCGTACCGCCTACCCTCCTAGCTAAGTCAATCTGAATATGTGCCTGTTCACTTTTCGGAAAGGTAAACCGCAGCATACCACTATGCGCTGCTGCAGTCATCTCAGTCTTAATATGATGATCCGTTAACTCTACCCCATAGTATCCCGCCGAAGCTTTTTCTGATTCCTTTTTATAATGGCTCCTATAACCATCCGTTCGTCCCTCCACGCCTGCATTTGTTTTTAATGGCCCAATTGAAGGCATTACCAACAGGTTTCCCAAATCGCCAAACCAGCCAATACCGCTCATTTGTGTAAAAGCAAAACCTTCGATCGTTTTATGTTCATAACTGTAGCCAGAACCATTATCACCCCCCGTAATTGTATTGGGCCCTAGTTGAACCATCCCAAAAGGGGTGGTAGCCCCTGGAATGGTTTTTCCTAGACCATGATATACCCCTGCCGCGCCCACGCTGGTGCTTGCCCCGATAAAAGGGTTCACATAGTCGGCCAATTCAGGCTGCGTTCTTTTTCCGGGTGCTGCACAAGATAAACAGTTCAGCAACATCAGCATGGATGCATTAACTAGGGCCACATTTAATATTTTACGCATATGATTATAGAGCTGTTATAGTGATCTGATGTTTTGTTGGTTTATTTAGGCGATACATTTTATCACGCAGTGCCTGCATCCCCTGTTCTAATTGTTTACGTGAATCAGGCAACCGTACTTGTTCATAATCTGCCGTTTTCGCTTTTAGCCAACCATTATCCTCCTGATGCTTCATGATCGTGTCTCGAGCAACATCAGAATCGTCGAACAACAGATTCTTTGCCTTTAAAAAGTTATAATTCACCCAATAGTAGTTTCTAAACTTTAGTTCTAGTTCACGATGTTTTCGATTAAGCTCCATCAGTTCAAGCGCCTGTTTATACTGCGGTGTATGCGTTATTTCGGCCAGGTTCACCCCCTTCATCCACGCCGCAGCACTGAAGGTTCCCATCACTTGTCCGTCAATTTTCAACACATAATTACCAGCTTTCAGGCCATTTACCACAAGGCGTTCCTGATTAAATTCCCTGGTAAAAGGAATGACCGCCAACGCATCCTTTTGCACCTGTTTATTTTCCCATACCCTTGGCAAAGTATCAATAGGAAAAGGAAGTGACTTTGCCAAATAATTGAAACTTAAGCCCGATCGATCGATCTTTAAAGAGTTGATATCCGCGTTGTCGCTTTTCACAAGCTTTTGCCCAATTGCATCAATAGACACATCCGCGACAGCTTTTCCTGCCAAGCCCTGTGTTTTCAGAAAAAGATAAGCCATTACGAAATGACCGGCACTTCCCGGATGGATGCGATCTGGTCCTGTCAGCGTAAAATCAGGTTTTTTTATTTGTTCTCGCCGCGTAATTGACAACATTGGACCTAACAAATCCACGTACTCCCAATTATTTTGAGCTGCCACCTGCTTTTGAAAACGGGCAATTAGCGCTATGGTAGCACTTTTACCTTTGAAATAATTGTTCTTATTCAGCATTGTCTCATCATAAGGTGAAGACGACATGATGATTTTCCGGATAGCAGGACGACCTTTCAACAAGGTTTCTATTTTCAAGAAGCTGGCATAAGAGGTGTCAACCGCCTCTTTACGTATTTTTTCCGTTTGCGTGGTGTCTTGGTATTCAAAATATTTACTATCGTTCATTCCAAAAGTAACGACCAACGCCGAAGGGTTCTTTCCCAAAATATCTTTAGCTAGCCGGTCATAAATCTGTCCTGAAACATCCCCTCCAATTCCACCATTAAAAATTTGCAGATTCATTTCCGGAAAATGCGTCATATAATATAACCAGATGTAATTCTCGTAGAGGCCCGCCTCGGTAATGCTGTTTCCCGCAAACACAACTCTATCGCCATCTTTGAAAGGTTTGACCGATTGCCCATAACCTAATTTGCAAACGATCAGTAAGCTTAGTAAAAAGTATTTCATCTTCATCTTATAACGTTATTTTATTTTAATCCGTAATGTACGAAAGCCAAAGCGGGGCATCCCTACTGTCAGTTTTGCTGAGCTCCCTTCTCGCCCTACTTTTAGTTCTTCAATGACATTCTTATTTAAACCTTCCATTTGAGCATTCACTACGGGCAAGCCAAGATTTATTTCAAGCGGTTTTTCATCACTTGCCGCATTGAACACACGCAACAATAAGTCTTCCCCATCATATTGCAGCGCGCTGAGCTCATAACCGGGTTTGCTGAACGCTACTAAAGACCCTTCTTTAGGAAGCGGTTTCTCATCCCAAGCCAGCGCTGTTAGCGGATTTACGATCATGTCATTCGCATACCAAAGCTGCGCTTTGGCCCAATCCCCTTCGTGCAGCAATAAACTATAACGCACATGCGTAGGTCCATCCACGTCGTAGTTTCGTCCCCATAAGCCCTTGCCAATATATTGTACGTTCAATGCCAAGGGATGTTGTTTGCTATGCGCATAAGAGGTAGTGTGATCGCTGAACAAAGCGAGTCCTTGCTGTTTTGCTCCATCCGTCGCATCCACCCAATCGAGCACTACGTTATTTTTGATGCTGTCCCAACTGTCAAAAAAAGTACTTCCCAACGTGCTTTCCGTCACATCAAAGGGGGCATTCTTTGCAATACGCTGTTTGTCCAGCTTAGCGGGGAATAGCAGTAACAATTTATAGTAATCATTATAAAAAGCTTTTTTCCTATTTTCCAAGCGAACTTGCTCATCGTTAAATTGACCAATCTGGGCTTGCCCTTCCCAGTCAATAACTAACTGAAAATCAATACGTGGATCTCCTTTTGTTAAACATATATATTGCATAAATGAATGACCTGCAATCTCTCCCTTTACCTTGATCTTCAAACGGACTTCTCCTTGTTCCAATATCGTTACTTCCGCCCTATTTTCTGCACTCGAAAGAAAACGGTTCTCCTCATAAAAAAAGCCTCTCAATTCGTTAAATCCCTTATTCAAAGAAGTGTCTACCCATTCCTTATCAGGCCGATCCTTCCATTTCAGACTACTAATCACCCCTCCTAAACGCACATCCAAATGCATCAAATGTTGGTCAGTTTCTATTATCAATTTGTCTCCTTCCCTTTTCACCTGTGCAAAAGGTTTTCGTGTAGCCGTTCTTTTTCCCAGTCGATACATCGCTTCTCCCATTGCCGGCACCCGCGCCTTAAAAAGGAGGTGTCGTCCGCCATCTTCTAGGCTCCATTGCGTAGGCACCGGATATCCTTGTGCATCCAGCACCGCTAAGGTGGTATCTGGATCCGATCCAGTAAAGTCATAATCCACGAGTTCATTTCGTTCGTAAGGCAACACATTTCGCACTTTCAAAGTAGATGGTATCGAATTACTATGGGTTGTATTTGCTGACATCACCTTATCCGCCACTTCTTGGGTAGTGTTTGTCCATTGCCGTACTTTTCCTGCCCAGTTTAGGCTATCCACCTTATTGTAAGGAACAATCCAACAATCATGATGTTGTGCCAATAAAAGTGAATGCCAAGCACTCTTAAAAGCAGCATTCGGCCACATTGTCCCGTAAAAAGCACGATCCATTGCCGCCCACTTTTCGGCCATTAACAACTTATTTTCGGCCTTGCGCACCTGCTGGGCAATCCGTTGTAACACCTGCGCACCCCAAACAAGGCTCACCTGAATATCCTCCTGTGAAAGTCGCCATTTTTCTAAATCCCGACGGGTACTAATATTTTCAAAATAGTTCCGCCAAGTAACATATTGAGTGGGATGATAGTCTCCCTTGCCTACACCTAGCCAAGGGCCATTTTTCCAACCGGCATCCTGCAGACACATTCCCAGCGGGTGTTCAATACCATCATCCAAGGCCTTGGTAATAAACGAACGGCTGTTATAGCTGGCAATCGTCTCCCAGGTAGAACCAGGTTTTAAGCTTTCCATCTCATAACGCGGTACGGCGGGAATGCCCGTACCATCAGGACCAATCCAATCCACCATTTCCTTGCCATAGGCTCGTACATAACCTCCCCAACAGGTATTCGGATTTTTTAAAGACGCGTATTTAAAACCGAAGCCTTTTAAGATTTGCGGTAATGCACTCGTAAAACAGGGCTCTTCCGATGAATACGTTTCAAAGAGAATGTTCGGAAAGTGATACCGCAAAAGCTCCATACCGTAGGCAAATTGTCGAATGATACTTTCGCCCGAGATATTGTACATATACGGCTGTCCATAGCTCGGATTTACGTATTCTATGCGACTGGAGGGCGACTGGTTGGCCATTAGCGAGACCAACTCTTTATAACCATCGTGGTCTACCGCTTTCACCCATTCCCAAGTTTCAGGCTCAATTTCCAAATTGATTTTCCAATCTGGATGGCGTTGCAGCTGCTCCACTATAAAGCTGGTATATTGGGGTGGATAATGTCCCCATTTTCCACCGTGATAACCATCCACAAAGTAGGCCGTTTGTGCCTTCAAAAAAGAAGCGCCAAACAAACATAAGCATAAACAATAAACCGATTTTATGAACCCTTTTCTCATTGGTCAATAAACTACTTTAAATTGGGGTTAGCCTGTATTTCCGAAAGCGGTATCGGCCATAGCAGATCTGCTTCTCGGAAAGCATTCACATGGTTCGGTGCTTTAAAACCAATCAGATCGACAATCCGATTATGCTCTACATCGAACGCCTTTCTTGTTCGTTGCATATCAAACCAGGTATGGAATTCAAAACACAATTCCCAATACCGTTCCTTTAGCACCTCATCTGTACTAATGCTGGCTAGCCTTGGCAAACCCGGAAATGCCCGCGAACGTACCGCATAATAGGCATCAACAGCTGCCGCATCGCCTGTTGAACCGCCATCTATCCTAGTTTTTGCTTCCGAACAAAGTAACAAAAGATCTGCGTATCGCATCAGCGGAAAATTAGCGCCCGATCGGGACGTCTCTTCGGCAGCATCATCCCAAAATTTATAAATGAAAGGATTTACTTTCCCGGGAGCATCACCAACGTATTTTACATTATAAAAAAACTGTTTCTCCTGTTTGCGCAGATCATCGCTCGCGAAAGAATTATAAAAGGCCAAGGTAGGTGCCATGGCCCCACCAAAGTTCGGAATGACTGATACTGGCTCTGGCGGTTCCGGGTAGGGTACGAAATTGAAATGGATAATACTGTTAGCATTACGCTGGTCCCGCTGATTCATCAAAATATGCTCACCGGCATTATTCTTAGCAGCGTCACGTAAATCAGCATAACGCGTAAACAAGCTATACTCACCACTGTTGATCACCTCTATTGCTTTATCGTAAGCCATTTGATAATAAGAAGCTCCCTTTTGCAAAGGATAACCCGCCATTGTCATGTATACCTCCGCCAATAGCCCTTTCACCGCTGCCAGATTAATGCGGCCACTCTTATCGGTCCATGGCAAACCCGCATTTTCCGCAAACTGTAAGTCACCTACAATTTGAGCATAAATATCATCTATAGATGCTTTTCCTATCAAAATGTTATCCAGGTTCTGCGTAGGTTCGGTTTTCAACGGGATGCTTCCAAATAATCGCACGGCGCGGAAATAGTAGTAAGCACGTAGAAAATACACCTCACCCAAAAACCGATTCTTCTTCTCCTCGTTCACTACGGTTGTCTGTGATACATTGGCAATAAAGCTATTACAGTTCTCGATGGGTATATAGGTGGAGCTCCACCAGGTTTCAAATCGACCGTTTGAATTCTCGATGTTCTGCAAGAGTAAGAATTGATCATCTGCGCCACCCGAGGGCCGTGGGCGTCGACTGTATCCGGTTATATATTCCAACGCATATACCGGGCTAGCGGCCACGGTAATTTCGCTTGAAAAAGGCATGTTCAAACCCGCATAAGTGCCATTTGCCGCTGCCTGAATCTGGTCTTCCGTTTTATAATATTGATCGGTAGTCAAGAAGCTGGCCGGTTCTTCTTCCAAGAATTTACTGCAGGAACTAAAGAACACTAAGATCATTAAGGATATTTTGAAGATGTTGTTCATAATCATTAAAAGCTAGTTTTAAGCGAAAAAGAGATTGTTCTGGGTTTAGGATATTGATAAACATCCACTCCCTGATTTAAGGCAGCGTCGAAAGAGGTCACTTCTGGATCGTAACCGGTGTATCCAGTGAAAAGTAGCGCATTCTCTACGTTAACGCCCAATACCAATGTATTCAATTTTATTTTTTGTAAGCAATTTTTGTTGAATCGATAAGACAAACCTACGTTACGTACACGCAGGAAAGAGGCATCCTCCACATTAAAAGAGTCGCCTCCCTCATTGTCAAAACCATCCGAATTAACCCTTAACTGTCCAAGCATCGTTTCCTGATTTTGAGGTGTCCAAGCATTCAGAATTGATGTAAAGCTGTTTACATTTGGTCCTGGATTAAGCATAAGTACCTTTGCTAAACTGATAACATGACTTCCATAAACCCCTTGTAAATCGATAAACAAGGAAAAACCTTTATAGCTTATCGTATTCGTCATGTTCATTTCCCATTTCGGCATAGCGTTGCCCAAGTTAACGCGATCATCCGCGTCCTTTACACCATTTCCGTTGGTGTCGCGATATTTGATATCACCGGGCTTTTTACCATACTGCGCAGCCTGCTCCAGTTCATCCGTACCCCATACCCCCAAGCGCTCATAGCCGAAGAATTCGTTTAACGGACCACCAGCGATAATACGACCGAACCAAGGGTAAATCACGTCGTTATTGATATCGATTACCTCTGAACGATTGATAGAGAAGTTATAGCCAGTAGTCCAGGTAAAATCATCCTTTTTTACATTGATGGTATTGATGCCAAGCTCGATACCCTTATTCCGGATACTTCCAATGTTATCGAACACATTGGCATAACCCGTTGTCAGCGGAAGCTTTCGAAGGTAAAGCAGGTCATCATTGCGCTTATTGTAGATATCGGTCGTTAATGATAAGCGACCGTTAAAGAGCATGATATCCAGGCCAATATCCAATTGTTTTGCCTTCTCCCAGCGTAGATCCGGATTTCCCAAGGCTGCTAAGGTGACTGCCGATTCATAATTATTATTAAAAACCGCCTGACCATTATTGTACCGGTTTAAGGTAACATAATCGCCAATTTCCGCATTGCCCACAATGCCATAGCTAGCCCTCAGCTTTAGATCGTCAATGCGCGTATTCATATTTTTAAAGAAAGACTCCTGCGAAATACGCCATGCTGCAGAGAAAGAAGGGAAATAACCATATTTATTGTTGTCGCCAAAACGCGAGCTGCCATCTACCCGGAAAGAGGCTCCAAAGAGATAACGATCGTCGAAATTATAATTAGCCCTCGTAAAATAAGAATTCAACTGATTCTCCGTTTTTCCGGAGGTCGGTATTCGTGGTGTGGTACCTGTCCCTAAGTTATTGTATTGGAAAAAATCATCAAAGAAACCCTCGGCCCCAGCGCGGTCGTTAGACGTAACGTAATAGTACCAGCTTGCGCCAGCTACCGCATTTAGGTGATGCTTATTCCAACTGTTATTATAAGAAAAATAATGCTCGGTCGTCCATGAACCAAAATCTGTATGCCCACGCTCGGCAACCCCTTGCTGGTTCTCCGCTACATCGTATACTGTTCTGCCACCATAGTACAAATTGTAGCTAGAGGATAACTGCCCACTTACCGAGGCATGGTAATCCAATTTATCCGACAGGCGGAAAGTCGCCATCAAGTTTCCTAAGGACTGTGTCCTCCCCGTCACGTTCTTCACCTCGTTAAGTAATTTAATAGGATTTTCTGAGTTCTCCGCGCCTGGATAATCCCCCTTTCTAGAATAGGTACCGTCAGGATAAGTAATAGGCAAGAAAGGCAAATATTCCAAGCTTTGCCTTAAAGCATTCAGTCCCAAGGTATTGTTATCGATATTATTGCTTTGGTAACCGCCCGTATTGAGGTTAGCTTTGATGTTTAACCAAGGTTTCACGTCCCAATCGAGGTTCAAAAAACCATTCAGTTGTTTGTAGTAACTATTCAACATGATACCTTCATTGTTTCGGTACGACACATTGGCCAGCACTTTGATATTATCCTTACCGCCAGAAAAGGTCAAGGCATGTTGGTGCGATACCGCTAGGCGTGTTGCTTCACGTTGCCAGTTCACATTATATTTGGGAGTTCCATCGCTGTTAAACAGATCCTCCTTGTGTGCAAAAAAATTATCAGGATCCAGGTGCGGTGCCGTTCTACCGGGAACATATTCATATTGTCGCTTAAACATTTCCAAACTTCCATTAGCATCCAGCAGATCTAGCTCACGGGGCAGTGATGCCAAGCTTAAGGTATTATCAAAGGCAATCTGCGAGCTGTTCGGATCACCATTTTTTGTGGTAATGACTACTACTCCATTTGCACCCCTCGATCCATAGATCGCTGCAGATGAGGCATCCTTCAACACGTCCACAGATTGAATAATATTGGGATCAATAGTGGTAGGATCTGCGCCCACAATTCCATCAATTACATAAAGCGGTGTATTCAAACCATTAATGGAACCTGTGCCCCGAATTTTAATAGCCGGATTACCACCCGGTTTACCAGAATTTAGGTTAATGTTTACCCCTGCAATCTTGCCCGCCATTCCCTGTAATAAGTTCTGCGCGGAGGGGCGCTCCAATAGTTCCTCCCCTTTTACTGAGCCTACAGCGGTGCTTAGGTTTCCTTTACGCGAAGTACCATAGCCCACCACCACAATTTGTTCGAGACTATTGCTGGTAGCGGCCAATGTAATGGTGAGCATATTCGTATCGATCGCAGACACTTCTTTTTCCGAATAACCCACATACGAAATAACCAAAATGACACCCGAGGCAGCACGTATGGTGAAAGCACCATCCCCATCCGTCAATGACCCCGTTGTAGACCCTTTTACCCGTACGGAAGCCCCCGCAAGAGGTAAACCTCCTTCATCCAGTACCTTTCCGCGCAGCGTCAATTGCTTTGCCATTGGTGCAGGAGTTGATACACGCTTTTCGCTAATAAAAACAGTCTTTCCCTTAATCTCGTAAACTAAGTGGAAGGTGGTTAAAGCCGCTTTCAGGGCATCTTCCACCGAAGCGTTTTCTACTGTTAGGTCCACTTTACGTGTCTTATCGAGTAGTTGGTCGTTATAAAAAAAGGTGTAGTCCGATTGCTTTTCAATTGAAGCAAAAACTTCTGCCAGCAAAGCGCCTTTCATGTGAAGGCTAATACCCTGAGCAGCAAGCGCCGAGGCACTCAATAACAAAGCGGCCATCAGCATCCATGCCGACATCTGCTTATGTATTTTTTTTCTTAAATAAAGGCCAATAGTATTCCCTTTCGCCTTGTTCTTGATTGCGATCATATAAATCTTAATGTTAGGTTTGTTTAATTTAAATCTATAATTGCTCCCTTAATCAATTATGTTGAGCCATAATTAGGTTCCATTTCCTTTCATACGCTTCATCATTTTATAAGTCATTTTGGTAATTCTATAATATGTTCCTTATCCTCTATCTGAATAGGAATGCCGGAAAGAGCCAAACCATTCATCAGTTCGGATAAGGTTAGTTTACGGTTAATTTTACCTGTATAGGTTTTTGTAGTGGAAGCCTTCACTTTAAATTCCACGTCGTACCACCTCGATAATTCGCGTAGCACTGTTCCAAGATCGGCCCGATTAAAGGCAAAATAACCTTTCGTCCAACCTATACGGACCGTAACATCACTTAAGCGGTTAACCCTTATATCTCCTCCCATAAAGAGGCTAGCCTCTTCTCCTGGCTGTAAGCGGGTGATATGGTCGGTTACACCCTCTTTTGTTAAGGCTACGCTCCCTTCTAATAAAGTAGTTCTAACCAGTTGCTCATCGGGATAGGCACGTACGTTAAAATGGGTACCCAAAACCTGAATACGTTGCCCTTCGCATTTAACAAAGAAAGGCTTGTTGGCATCATGGGCCACTTCAAAATAAGCTTCACCGCTAATGCTAACCTCCCTTATTTTATCTCCGAAACGAGTTGGATAGCGTAAAGAGGAAGCCGCGTTCAACCAAACTTTTGTCCCGTCTGCCAGTACTAGTCGATATTGTCCACCTTTCGGCACGTGCATGGTATGAAATGCACCGTCTTTCGCACCCGCTCCATTAGCAGTATAATTCAATAGGCCCTTCTGTTCCTTCAAAAAGATGTTTCCCTGATCGTTAAATAAACCATCTGCCATCTCTTCCACCGTGATCGTACGACCATCAGCTAGGGTAATGGTAGCTGTTTCATTTCCCGGTGCTACATCTCGTTCTACCACCGTTTTTTGCTTTGCAACCGATCCATCATTTATCGGTTCTGTAGTATAGTAATAAACAAAAAGCCCAGCACACAAACTAAGTAAGATAGCGGCCGCATACCGCCATATGGGAGAATGCCAGACGCTAGCTTTCATGGCAGTTTCTTGTTTTACCCGGTTCATCATCCTGCTTGTTTGCTCGGTATCAAAAAAGCGCGCTTTTTGTTCATAATCCAGGTAGGCCTTTTCTAATAGAATTTCCAGGGAGTTTTCTTCTTCCTGCTTTTGTAGCAAAGTAAACAACTCCAGCTCTTCTTCTGGTGAAGCTGTTTTTTTGAAATACTTTTCGAACAAGATGTGCAACCTGGTTTCCATTTATAATTAATTAGCCAATTGGTTTATTTGCTGTAAAGACACAGTCAAAAAGAAAAAGGGGTAATACAATGAAAAAAATTATCGAAAAAAGCGACTCAATAGCACGATGAGCAAAGGCATATCGATACGTGCATCTGCGAAGTAATTACGCAGGAATTTCAAGGCCAATTTCATATGTTTTTTTACCGTCTCCGGCGAGAGGTTCAGTAAGTGCGCGATTTCTTCCTGCTTTAAGCGTTCTATTTTACTTAGCTTAAAGACCTTTTGCTGTTGCGGAGGTAATTTTTGGATAGCCTCTTCAAGCATTAATTTATAGCGATCAACAGGATCATCCGTAAATTCTGCCGGTTGATAGGGTTCAAAGCTTTCCTGCCAAGCATAGTCTCTGAGTTTTTCGCTGGCAATTTTCCTTAATGCATTCAGCATTCTATGCTTCGTGAGGATAAATATAAAGCCTTTGAAAGATCTAACTTCCTTTAAAGATTCGCGCCGCAACCAAACTTCGATAAACGCTTCCTGCACCACTTCCTCAGCTAAGGTACTGGAAGAAGTAAGCTGATATACAAAAGCACCCAACTGATCATAATAAGCATAAAAGAGCTGCTCGAATGCTTTTTCATTGCCATTCGCTATCATGATCAATAGATCGGCTTCCTTTTCAAGAGAAATCAATGCCACTTGTATTAGGTTTATACAAGGCTAAATTAGAAATAAAAAACGATTTAGCAATAGTTTTATTCTGATTCCTACCTGTGAAAAAATTCTATTGCTCCATGTCTTCTATTTAGGCCACCACTTCCCCTTTAGTAATATGGTGCGAGCGAGCGCATAAATCCCTACTTTGCCTGCTCGTTTTCCTTCTTCCTGAACTGGACTATTCGTTTAATCAGGTCTAATGGCAAGGCTTCCTTATTTGGAAATTGAATGGCAGATTTACTTACTTTGTACTGCTTCAATTCCTTTTCAAATGTTTCAAGCAGTGCTTCACTGAATGGATAGGACAGCGAAATATGTTTAGCATAGGCAGAATAATAAACAAGATATCCTTTATACTTAAAACAAGGTATTTGATAACTTATAACTTCTTCCACTTTGGGCACAATTTCATGAATAGCCTCTCGGATGGATTGCATCCGGTTTTGCAGTTCGGCGGGAAAAACATGATGGTACTCATCTATTGTCTTGTAATCCGTTTTTGCCATGGTAATATATTTTAGATATGATATTGTTAAAATAGTCAGCATCACTATCTTTTTGAGGGTCGCGTTAGCCCAAAAGATATTTCTTTCCCACTCTTCATACGCAGCGTTGCGCCTTCGCAAATTTATTTTAATTTTTACAGCTATCCATTAAAAATATAGCCTATCTTTTTTTCAAATCTCGCATAATATAAGTAATCCATTTTTCCTCTTTTTCGTTAATCGGTATTTGTGGGATAAATCCGGTTCGATCAATTGGGTGGAGGTCCGTCCAACTCGATTTCTCGATAGGTACATACAATTTAAAAGCCGGATAAGGTAGCTCCGTTGGGATAGACATCCCCGCATAATCCATCATACCTACGGTTGGCTGTCCATAAGTAATTACTTTTTTGCTTTGCTTCGTTAAGTAGAAAAAATACTCCGTCGAACTTCCTCCAAAATTATCCACTATTACGGCAACCTTTGAAGGAAACTTTAAAACAGTGTCGAGCGGAAAATTAACAGCGGGCGTAGGATAAAAAGTACTAGTTGTTTTGGGCAATTGATCATAAGCCTCTTTATATTGAGCCACTACTGCTTCAGGAAAATACTTTTTGTATTCATCGGGAATAGGGTGTTTAGCAAACGGTTCGATGTCGCGCAGCTTTTTCTCAACATTAATTTTCGAGACCCGCAGAAATGAGGGCTCTTGATTTATTTGATTGGTCATTAAATAGGGCATCAAACTCACCCAGCCTACACCTCCTCCCCCGTTACCCGTTAAGTCGATCATCAAATATTTAGTATTTCTAATGATTGAATCATTTTTAGCGACAATAGATTGGATGTTCCCTTCATTATTCTCAAATGTTGGAATTTTCAGATAGCTGAAATCATTATTTAATTTTTTAAATAGCAAACCACGGTTATTTTCTTTCCAGCTTGCTAATTCTTCTAGCTCGGATTCTGTTAAAGGCGTATCATTTGCTTTAGCCCATAACTGAAAACTCCATATTTTTAAGAGATTACCTACTAGTTTTGCCGGAATTTCCAGATTGATTTTTCGATTATAGAGTTTTACGATATAGCCATTATTCTTTGGCCATAACGTAAAATAAACAAAGCCCTCCGGGTAAGTATCTGTAGTAGACGTTAACTTAATTGCCTTAAAACTTCCATCCTTCTGCTTCATAATGGCTATTTCCGTCCCTTCAGGGTTTACCCAAATGCCCGTCACTGAATCTGGTTTTGATTTGCTGTAGACTCGTCTGATCTGCGTTGCGTCTATTTTTAATACGGAGCTGTCTATCGGAGCGTTGTATTCAATTCTGAAGTGCTTATCATAAAAATAATTTACGTAGTCAGCCAGAACACTATAACAGGAAGCCGGTTCATCAGACACCGAAGCGCGCGTGCGAAGATCTGCCTTCAGACGTTGGTAGGTAGTCTTGTTGTTCTCTGTTACCTTAACTGGAAATCCAGCATAATTTTCCTCCACTTCTCGAACGGTTTTATCGAGGTTAGCAAGACAATCGCATTTAACTTGCCCATAGGAGGAAGTTGAAAATAAAAAAAAACTAACGAGAAGCAGTTTAACGGTTTTTGTTGGTTCCATATAAGTGGCGGCCGCCCGAAAGCATAGCGACCGCTCAAATATGCATAAATAATTGGAATAATAGCTACCTATTCATGACCACATCCATCGGGCCGTGACCGCTTGGTTACAATCGCTCCATTAAGCATCAGAATCTTTTCTTCAGTTCTCCTTTTAAGGTAGTTCTTACCGCCTGATAATGGGCGTCGGCAGCAAGATTAGTAAATTCATCCGGGTCTTTATCATGATCATAAAGCTCGGCACCTGCCTTTCCTTCATTCCATTCCGTATAACGCCAACGTTCGGTGCGCACGCTTCTTCCCACTACCCCATTCGGCCTTTTTACCTGGGTATAGGCTGCTTTCTCCCAGATGGCGACAGGATCTTTCAACAAGGGCACCAAACTCTTTCCATCCAAGTCGGCCGGAGCCGGCAAATTTGCCAATTCAGCCAAAGTCGGGTAAATATCCAATAGCTCCACTGTCCTATTCGATTTTTTTCCTCCCCCTATCTTTGGTACCCGAAAAATCAATGGTACCCGCGCGGATGTTTCAAACAGACTTTGTTTCATCCACTGGCCGTGTTGCCCAACGTTGTAGCCATGATCACTCCAAAAGACCACAATCGTATTTTCTGCCAGACCCAACCTGTCCAAAGCGTCTAGTACTCTACCCAATTGCGCATCCATAAAAGAAATAGAAGCGTAATAAGCACGTAATGCTTCTTTTTGCTGCTGTTCGTCTAAACCCCAATGTGCAGGCTTTGTAAAGAGTGCATCTTCCGGGATGTCATCTAAATCATTTGGAAGCTGCTTAGGAAGTGGCACGGTCTCCTGTGGATATAGATCAAAGTACTTCTTAGGAGCTATGTAGGGCGTATGTGGTCTAAAAAAACCTACGGCAAGAAAAAATGGTTCCTGTTCATTTTTACGCTGTTCTAAAAGCTTAATCGCTTCGGTGGCAATCAATCCATCAGTTTGCTCTTCATCCGTACCGGCCGCATTCAGATAAGCCAAAGCAGACCCCAAATGCCTATCAGGTGTTAAATTTTTCACCAGCGATTCTTCTGTTTTATCTCGTCCTTTGGGATTTATGCGCAATTGCCAGGAAATCGAGTCATCCAAACCATTTGTACCTATCTGTGAAGGCACGCCGTAGTGATAGATCTTCCCCACACGCGCAGTAAAATACCCCTGTTGCTTAAAGAGCTGTGGTAGCGTAACCACACCTGGCAATATTTCCCGGAAATGCGTTTGTAGGTCATAGACTCGTGTAACATCTGGTGTACGTCCTGTCATCAAAGAACTTCTACTAGGGCTACATAAAGGAAACTGATTATAAGCCTTATTAAACTGCACGCCACTTTTAGCCAGGCGGTCAAAATGAGGTGTTTGCACATAATGTTGACCATAAGTCCCTTCATGATTATTCAAATCGTCTGCAGCAATAAATAAAATATTCGGTCGTGTGTCTTCCTGCGCTAAACTTAGCAGCGGCAATAACAGGATTAAAAGACTCGTTGCAGCATATCGTTTGGATTTATTTAAATTCTCCATGTCATTTTATTTACATATTAAATCTATATGGTTAATTTACTTAACCAGTAAATATAAGGTATCGCTTCGCTCTTCTTTATCTTCTCTAAACAACATTCCCCTTTCTTCACCTTTGCTTCCAGCCTTCTTCTACCTGTATCTTACGCCCATCTGAGCTTTGTCTGAGGATCGTCTGAGAAAAGGACAGACAGCGGTCAAACAGTAGTCAGGAAGCACACAGATTATGCTGGTAATTGGTTGGAAGTTAGTAGCCTGTTTGTCTCTATTATTAAGCTTTTAACAAAGGCAAAACGCTTGGCTCAATCTTCCCGTAAAGCCAAGAGTTTGCGACAATGTCGTCTATCGGTACGAACGCCCAAAGCTATAACGAATGGTCGCACCAAAAGTACGTTGATCGCCAAGGACAGCAGCATAATGGCCCGCATTACCGGCCGCCGGTAACAATTGTTCAAAATAATCTTTATCTAACAAGTTCCTGCTCCACACGAAGAAGGAAATACCCTGACTTGCTTGAAACCCAAGACGAGCGTTCAGCAAAATATATCCATCAACATTTAAGTATTTCGACGGCGAGGGGCTTGATGAAAAAGACGAACGGAAGTAAGAATCGAGTGCGAGAAAATAGTTTCCACCCAGCGTAAGGAACTTACTTGGAAGATCGATTTGGCCCCCTAGAGAGCCTGCCCATTTTGAAATACCTGGGAGTTTGCCTCCTGAGATATCCTTAAACGCTGATTCAGCACCTGTCTCCTCTAACGGTACTGGTGCATTTTTAAAGGAAATGTATTTACCATCCGTATAAGAAAGTGCACCATACAATGAAAGAGTATGGCCAATGAATAAATTACCATCTAACTCAGCACCACGTACCCTCACTTTCTCAGCGTTCGCTAAATAACCTCTATTAACCCCAACCTCAGCAGTTTGTACCTGCGTTTGAAAATCTTTAATATCAGTGTTATACACTGCTAAATTCAGCGTAGAATTTTCAGAAGGTGTTGTTTTTATTCCTACTTCATAGTGTTTTACATGTTCAGGCTTAATCTCGGCGAGTTCTAGCATTGGCTCTCCATTGCTGGTTGGCAAACCGCCCAAATTAAGTCCCACTGGTTTATAGTTTGTGGAGAAAGTAGCATAGGTATTAACCCGCTCACTGCCCTTGTATGCTACGGTTATTTGTCCTGATAGATTGGTATTATCTGTATTTGCATTAAAAACTTGATCCGTATAGACAGCTCTCTTAATTGCTAAAAGATCGGGGTCATCGGTTTGAAGCCCTCCATAAGTTTGGCGGTTAAAATCGACCTTCTTATCATCGTAATTAAATCGTAGTCCGGGCAACACATGTAGACGATCTGAGATCGCCCAGTCCAACTGACCAAATACTGCACCGCTAAAAGAAGTGAGCTTCGAATAAGTACGGATACCATAACCCTCTAATAAGCCAGGTGTAGCCCAAAGTGGACTAGTGGAATTTTGCGAAAAGCGCCATTGCGCCGCTCCGGACTCCTCTATGTGATAGGGATCTGTCTTTAGTCGTTGTCCGATCGCATAAACACCAAAAACTCCACTTAAACGGGAAGAAAACTCACCCGCATAACGAACTTCCTGCGACCATTGCTGATGTTTAGATGTCGCCTGTGAAAGGGACAGAACAGGAAGACCTGTAAAATCACGGTCATTAGAAGGATCCCAATTCCAATAACGCCAGGCAGTTGTGGATGTAAGTGTTCCTGATCCAAGTTTAATATCGGCATTCAGGGAAACACCTCCTAAATCATTTCCTGATCGCCACGGTGTATCATGATCAATCTTTCTATCAAAAGGATTTCGACTCGGGAGATCATAACCAAGATCTGCAATGATCTGCTCGAACTGTCTGTACGCCGCCCGTTGCGTCGGTGCCACACCGGCAACTACCTGCGCATAACCATCTGGCCGTTGTCTAGACGCGTCGCCTGCCAGAATGATACTCACATTATCAGAAGGTGCATACAATAATTGCCCACGAACACCTAAGTTATTCAGATCATTTACACGCTTTTCAGTAGCAACATTATAAAGCAAACCATCTCGCTGCGTACCTGAAAACGAGATACGACCGGCCAGTTTTTTCCCAAGCGGTCCAGTTATAGAGGTCTTTGCCTGAATGTACCCATAATTTCCATAACTTGCTTCAAAATTGACTTCTGGTGTAAAACTTGGTTTACGCGTTGTAATATTAAAAGCCCCTGCCGTTGTGTTTTTACCAAATAACGTTCCTTGAGGTCCTCTCAACACTTCGATCCGTTCTACATCAATAAAATCGAGTGTAGTTGCTGCCGGGCGGGCAAAGTAAACGCCGTCAACATAAAAACCAACACCAGGGTCAATGCCATCATTCGTTAAACCGAAGGTCGAACCAAGTCCTCGGATATTCAAGGTTGTATTACGAGGGTTGGAAGAATAAAGCTGTACCGATGGCACTAGCTCTTTAAGGCGGTTAACATTAAAAGCGCCAGCATTTTCAACGCGTGCCCCTCCAACCACCGAAATCGAAATAGGAACATTCTGTACCCGTTCTGTACGTCTTCTGGCGGTTACCGAAACTTCTGAAAGCTGAAAGTCATCAGCAAACAATACCACCTCGATAGGCGAAGTACGATTTGGCGGTACCTGAACCTCCCTTGTTCGATAGCCTACTGAACTAACTGAAAGTGTATAGGGCCGCTGACCTTCAGTCGGCAATGTGAATGCTCCGTCGGCATCGCTCACAGCTTTGATTGCGGTGCCCTTAATTACAATTGTAGCACCAAGAATAGCCACATCATTACCGTCTTTAACCGTTCCCGTGATGCTTTGCTGCGCATATACGAGTTGTGAGATGAACGTTAACAAAAGAATAAGAAGTTGATTTTGTTGATTCATAATAAAATCTATAGATTAAGTAGACAAATATATAGATTCTTTCCTTAATCCATAGCATTTTAATCTGCTAAAGATGATAGGCAACAAATAAATCATTAAAGTATTACGCCAAAGTCAGTTGCATAAAGAAGTTCTTGATACTTTCTGCCAACAATTGTGGCTGTTCTAAAGCGGCAAAATGGCCACCTCGTGGCATTTCAATCCATTCTTTAATATGATACCCTTTACTAACTAGCACACGTGGGGGTGTTGGTAACTCCCTCGGAAATTTGGCAAAACATAATGGCGGGGATATGAACTCGCCCTTTTTTAATTGAAGCGATTGTTTACTATTTTCATTATAAATGCAGAAAGAACTATAAATCGACTGTGTGACCCAATACAAAGTAATATTTGCTAGCAATTCATCCTTTGAAAAAACATGCTCCATATCACCGTCATGATCACTCCAGGACATAAATTTTTCCAAAATCCATGCGCATAGGCCTAGTGGCGAATCATTCAGTCCATAAGCTGGTGTCGCAGGCTTTGTACTTTGCAAAAAACTGTAAGCCCCTTCCCTGTTATACCATTCGGTTGCCTTTTTTTTATATGCAATTATTTCGTCCGAATCGATTTCATCGGGCTCAATAAATGGTTTATAAGAACCCGGAATATAATTTAGATGCATCCCAATAACGTTCTCGGGGTATAACAACCCTATATACGATGATACGCCAGCGCCAATATCTCCCCCTTGTACAGCAAATCGTTCATAGCCCAACTCCTTCATCAATTTCTGCCATAAGGTTGCCACCGTGCGAGAAGAACACCCATGTGGTGTTGGCAAAGAAGAAAAACCGAAGCCCGGCAAGGATGGAATAACAAGATCAAAAGAAAAAACCGTATCTTCTGTAAGCAGCGGAATAAGGTGCAGCATTTCTAAAAAAGATCCCGGCCAACCATGTGTAATGATGAGTGGGATTGATCGTTCTGCTTTCGACCGGATATAGACAAAATGAATCTG
This sequence comes from Pseudosphingobacterium sp., assembly GCA_035565175.1. GTDB lineage: Bacteria > Bacteroidota > Bacteroidia > Sphingobacteriales > Sphingobacteriaceae > Olivibacter. The sequence goes on along the minus strand of DATMSZ010000085.1, from coordinate 43,997 downwards.
GAAACCGTCGATAGCTGCTATGTAATTTGGAAAGCGGTTAATCTTATCTTCTACTTCCCTCCAACTAAAGGTGTTTTGCCAATAATCTACCAAGTCCTTTAAGTACGACTTATTGGTACCATACTGCCAAGCCATCGCCACATTATCGGCAATCCAACGACTATTTTCCAATCGCATTTTCAAGTCGATGAGAACCTCATCAGCTATCTTTACTTCAAATTCTTTAATCATAGGAGAAAGTAATTTTTTCATATTGAATATACATTCACAACAGTAATCAAATATGAGAAAATTATCGGATCTACTAACCTTTTAGTTAATCCCAAGAGAGAAAGGATCTAAGACAATGCAAGATCCTTCTCTCTATGAGTTCTTCTATTCGTGGAAAAATCATTAATCTACTATTTCCTCCACCACTACCATGGTGCAACTGTTACACGAGCGGTGCCTAATGGCTTTTGCCTCTTCATATTCCGGATCTTGATAACAAGCTAAGGCTGCTTCGCGCGATGGGAAACGAATAACGGCGTGCATTGAACTCGCTTTGCCCTCCACAGCCAAAGCTTTCGTATCGGCCGCCAGCACTTCTGCTCCATATCGTTCCAAAATGGGAAGCACGCTAGGTGAATAATGCTGGTAGACATCCCAATCGTGTATATCGTAACTATTTATATAATAAACCATTGTTGTCCTTTTAAACTTAATAAATATATTCTGGTGGTTCAATCCCTTGTTGGCGTAAAAACAGCACACACTGACCTCGATGATGGGTCACATGATCAAGTGTGGCATAGGCACCGTGTAAGGATTGAGGATTAAGAGAGATCTCTTGAATTTTCTGCTCGAATTGATCAAAAGCCTCTTTCAGTTTAACAATGATGGTTAATTTATCTACGTTTGGAGTGGGAGGATTCCAACCTGTCTCTTTAACCAACACATAATTATCTGTCCACCAACCGATACTATAAGCCACATGGCTCAGCAATTCACCAAAGTTCCAGTTTTGGTCTGTTAATTTTGTGTTATAGGTTTCTAGTGGCATGAGCTCTGCCGTGCGCAGCGTGTAATTCCTAGAATTTGCAATCGCTTTCAATAAATTTTCCTTCATCTTATCTGTTATTGATATGAAGCAAAAGTACCCAGCAATTGCAGCAACGACTTACGAATTCTTGCTCATTTTAATAGCTGCAACCGTGCCGCACTTTCTCTGAATCTACCCGGAGGATCAACATACCTTTTACTGAAGGCAGCCGTAAAATGTTCCACATTATTAAATCCCGAGGAGAAAGCTACGGTAGCTATCGTTAAGTCCGTCTGCCGAAGCAATTGCTTGGCATGTTGAAGGCGCAGGGCCAACAGAAATTGATAAGGAGAAAGCGTAGTAAAAAGTTTAAATAACCTGCTAAAGTGAAAAACACTAACATTACAATGATCGGCGACTTGCTTCAGCGAAATATCTTCTTTAAAGTTCTCCCCAATGAAATATTTAGCTGTTTCAATGGTACTTAAGTGATGCTGCTTCAACCGTTGATGAATACGCTCGTTAGGCAAATAAACGGTAACTCTTTCAAAAACATAGGTCATCATCTCAATCACCAGCTGATCCAGCTGCAGCTTATCAACCGAAGCATTTTCGTTTAGTAGCTGAAAAACGTGATGGTGGATGACCTCTGCCTCCACACAACCTCTTATAAGTGTAGAATGAATATCATTATTCCGAAAAAAACCTTTCTGCCCGTACCGCTCCAGTAATATCGGATAAAACGACTGCTTAAATTCAAAGATGGTACATTCATCCGGTACCGTATGCGCATGTGTTACAGTACGCTCAAAAAGTGGTTTCGTTACCAGGACACCCCCCGTATAGCAATCCAGCGCATTACGGAATATGTTAAATATAAAATTCCCTTTTCGGATAAAACTGATGCTGAAAGCGTCACTGTATTCGGGCTTGGAAATATGGCAATCTGTACAACGACATTTAAAATTCAGGATACGATAGAAATCAGACTCGAACAAGGTATCAATAGCAGCATGCATAATAAAGGTCTTTTCCGTATAACATAGGTACAAAGCTACGTTATCTAGTGACAACCCTATGTCAGCTTCCCTTCATTTATTTAAAAGAATCCTTATCAAAAAGCACAAGTCATTTGCTATTGATTTATAACACGTTAACACAATCCTGGGGCGTAATCATACCGCTAGAATGTCGTAACCATACCCCTTTGCGTGATTACCAATCACGTATCTTTGAATTACCAATTTAATAAAACTAATAAACATGAGAAAATTAAAATTGCAGATGCACATGAGCTTGGACGGCTTTGTAGCCGGCCCCGAAGGACAACTGGACTGGATCGGGAGCTTCGGCTCGGATCAAGCGCTGAATGACTTGATAAACGCCCTCCTAGACAGTAGTGATACCATTATATTGGGCCGCAAAACAACCAACGAGATTGTCAATTATTGGGAAAACGTAGCCGATAACCAGCCCGATAGTCCGGAATATCCTGTAGCCAAAAAGTTGGTACAAATGCGTAAGATCGCTTTCAGCAAACAGCAATCGGTTATAAAGGGTAGAAATGTTGAAGTTGAAAATGGTGATCTCAGAGCTGCTGTAGAGGCCCTCAAAAACAAACCGGGTAAGGATATTATCGTATATGGTGGCGCCCAATTCGTTAGCACTTTGATAGCATATGATTTAATTGATGAGTACCATTTATTTATTAATCCAATTGCCATAGGCGATGGACTAAAAATTTTTAAAGACAGAAAGCCGTTAAAGCTCAAAAAATCAACTTCTTATAAGAACGGAATTATTTTAGACACCTATATCAACGGTTAATTTCCATATAAGCCAAGGCGGCCTTATCTACGCAACCTTGGCTTTATAATCACTCTTCATATCGTTTCTGAAACTCCTCCACAATGCTTTCCAATTTTTGAGTAGCTTGTGATAATATATTAGAACGAATTTCTGAGGTCTCGGATTGACGCATCAATAGTGCTTTTTTTTCAGAAAACTCCATATATGCCATTACTGAATTATCTCCCCAATAGAAGTCGTAAATTATCGCTACACCTCTTTCTTCTTCTTCCTGATAGTTTGCCAAACTTTTTAACCAAGCAAGCATGGGTAAGATCTCCGTGTAATTCTCACTAAAGAAAACGACACCTAAATACCATATACCGCTTTCGTCATCATAATTTTCGGAGCACCCCATTCGGGTATCTTTCATAAATTCTTGAATAATCGCTCCATTAGTAGGAATCGGGTAGATGGGAACATCTGTTAATGATGGTTTTGAATACATCTTCCTACTGTCCCACCATGCCAACCAATTATCATCAATTAACGTTGGTGTGGGTTTATCTTCAAAGAATGCCGTTAGTTTCTCTTTTTTAATCTTAATTTGCACATAAAGTGAACATTGTTCTGACATAATATTACATACGCTAAATAAGCCCTATTTTAAATAAAAAATATCCGCCACAAATTGTTAATATAGGCATGGCAAATGCCAGTAAAATGATACTTGCCAGGTGTAGACCCCAATACGAAACGATGCGAACATCTTGCGGATCAGTTTCCGTATAAATAATCGCAACCTTTTCACCAATGGCATATGAGGGCGGATTAGACTTCATCGTAGCCACATATTTTTGTCGAATTCCATTAACAACGTATTCCATTATCGGCTGGTACATCATTGATGTTCCTTGGTCAGATACAGATTCTACCAAGACATTCCCCACTACAGTAGCTTCCGTTCTAATACCTGTATGCAACAATGTTTTTGTCTTAGTGTATTGCCAAATTGCCATTACCAATAATCCAATTCCTAATAGCAGCAATCCTCCAATAATCAAATCAGTCATTTTCATTTTTCTTGCTGATAACTTAAGTACCTAAAAAACGATCCGCTGATAAATATAAAATTAAATATTATTAACACTTAATTATTCTCATATAAATAATGTTGTTGAGTCTGGCGGGGAACTTATGACCTAGCTGCAAATCTCTTTGATCCAGCAACACAAAGAATAACGCCGACTGTTACTCCCAGCATGCCAATACTGACCTTTTCGTGCAGTAGAGTAGCGGCGAGAGCCAATCCAAAAAAAGGCTGTAACAGCTGGAGTTGGCCAACTGCAGCAATTCCTCCCTGCGCTAATCCGCGATACCAGAACACAAAGCCAATAAACATGCTGAACAAGGATACATAAACGAGACCAATCCAGGCATTCACTCCTATTTCTACGAATGATGAAGGCAACAGGAAAAACGTCAAGGGAAGCATGAAAGGCAACGACAACACCAAAGCCCAAGAGATCACTTGCCAACCACCCAATGTTTTGGATAATTTTGCTCCTTCTGCATAGCCAAGTCCACATAGGAGAACCGCCAGCAACATCAGGATATCTCCTACAGGTGATGCCGACAGGCCTTGAACTACGGCAAAACCAATAACCAGCAAACTTCCCATCACCGAAAAGAACCAAAATGTAGGTTGTGGGCGTTCGCCGCCCCGCATGACACCGAATATAGCCGTGCTAAGCGGCAATAAACCAATAAAAACGATAGAATGTGCCGAAGTAACATACTGTAAGGCCAGCGCGCTCAGCAATGGAAATCCAAGCACCACACCTATTGCCACAACGGCCAAGGGGAAAAGCTGCGCTTTTGTTGGACGCCTTTCCTTGAAAATTTGAAGGATAAAAAGAGCAATAATACCTGCAATCGTTGCACGGGCAACCGTTAAAAATATGGGATCAAAATCTAAGACCGCTACCCTTGTTGCGGGTAATGAGCCACTGAATATGAGTACACCAAGAAAACCGTTCACCCAACCGCTTGAAGCATTTTCCGTTAATTTAGTAGTAGTAGTAGTAGTAGTTACTGTATCCATAATAATTAATTTCTAAGCAAAAATAGACAGGAATAACCAACAAACACAGTCTCAGTTTTGTATATTCGCAAGGACACAGTTGTATTTATCATGAAGGATTATTTATATAAGGAAATAGCAAACGGTATTGCTTTTCAGATCAGGAACGGTGTTCTAAAAGCCGGCGAGCGGTTGCCCTCCGTAAGGATATTATGCCAAACACATGGCATTAGTATGAATACCGCGAAAAGGGTATTTCTGGAACTAGAAGCACAGTCGTTAATCGATTCAAAACCACAATCTGGCTACTTTGTAAGTCGCCTATCTTATCTAAAACTTCCCCTTCCAGAAATAAGCAGGCCCTTATCTGTGGCCAATGACAGTGAACCCACCGAACTCATCAGTAAGGTTTATGCCAATATGGGAAATGATGACCTTACGCTTTTCTCCATTGGAATTCCTTCCGGGGATCTATTGCCTTTGGCAAAATTGAAAAAAGAAATTGTAGCGGCAACACGAAGTCTTCGGGAAGGAGGTACAGAATATGAATCCTTGCAGGGTAATATAAGCTTGCGTAGAATGGTCGCCGCCCGCTCCTTCGCATGGGGAGGAAACTTAAACGAAAGCGACCTGATAACCACTAACGGTGGTATGAACGCCTTATCTTTTTGCCTAATGGCACTTGGAAAGCCCGGCGATACCATCGCCATGGAAAGCCCTTGCTATCCGGGCATTTTACAACTGGCCATCAGTCTAGGATTTAAAGTATTGGAACTGCCTACGCATCCTACGACTGGAATAGAGATAAACGCCTTAAAGGAAGCTATTCCAAAAATCAATCTTTGCTTGTTGGTCCCCAACTTCAACACCCCTTTAGGCAGCTATATGCCTGATGAACATAAGAAAGAGATCGTAACACTTTTGGCAGAACATGGTATTCCTCTCATTGAGGATGATGTGTATGGCGACCTTTATTTTGGCTCACAGCGTCCGAAATGTTGTAAATCATTCGATAAAGAAGGAAATGTTTTATGGTGCAGTTCCGCTTCTAAAACGCTTGCACCGGGCTATCGTGTCGGTTGGATTGCTCCGGGGAAATACAAAGAGCAGATCCTCAAATTAAAATTGGTTCATTCCATCTCATCTACGTCTATCGTTCAGGAGGCCGTTGCCAACTTTTTAAAGAGCGGTAGGTACGAAAGCCATCTCCGGCATCTCCGCCGTACTTTACAGGATAATTGTCAACATTATATTCAAGCGATAGCTGATTATTTTCCGATCGGGACTAAGACGAGCAGGCCACAAGGCGGACTTGCCTTGTGGGTAGAGTTTAACAAAGGGATTGATACCGTACAACTATATGAGTTGGCCATTAAGCAACAAATCAGTGTGGCACCAGGACGAATGTTTACCCTACAAAATCAATTTGAAAACTGTATGCGGCTCTGTATTGGCTTACCTTGGTCGCCAGCACTAAACTTTAAGCTCAAGCAACTGGGCAATCTGGCAAAGATGATGTAAATAGTTAAAAACAGGGCTAATACATACGTTATTTACCATTGATATGGAAATAGTCAAAGTCGACATGTCCTCCAATCTCTTTTGTAGCATAATTAAACAAACCAAAACGATACCCCATAAAATGGGGCAAGGTGTAGGTCATCTTAAGGGATGAACCTATTGCCAACCATTTTTCGCCGTCTAAACTGTAAAAGAAATTAGCCACGTCTTTCCGGTTGGTAAAGTTGCACTCGGCTTTCAGGTACACCTTTTGTTCTGTCAACGGTATCTGCTGCACGACCATCGGACTTCCTTTCTCCGCATTTATCATCACTATGGATTTGCTATTGCCAACGACTTTAATACCCACTAAGCCATAGTTTTTTTGTAACAGACCCAGACCGGCAAAATCTCCATCCTTCATACGTGATACATCCAGCAGGGTCGATCCAACACAAGCCGGTCCAATAGTGCGTTGCGTTAATGTGTTTCGTGCCTGCAGGAAACTTGTATCAATTCGCCCTGTAGTGAGGCGCAAATAACCCTTTCTAGCGTTCAGCGACCACAATTTATTATCCGGATTATGGTTCCATTGCCAAACTAGTGGCAAAGTAGACTTACCCTTTTTACGAGTAAATTCATCTGACGCCACAACACCTGGTATCAAGCCCTCGTTCGCCGGTAAGTTAAGTGTTTCCGGCACTTTGTTATTTACACTCAATATAGGCCATCCATCCTGCCATTCTACCGGAACTAAGTAAGGAATCCTACCAACAGCGCCATAATCGCGAAAAAGATAGGCATACCAGTTACCATTAGGCATATCAATAAGTCCTCCTTGCGCTACGCCTAAATCCTGCAAGGCAACCCTCCCCTCATAAGGCCCTGTAATTTTATTTGCGCGGTGTATCACTACCGTGCGCATACCACCTTGTGGCCACGTAATGTTGAACAAATAATATTTATCCTTTATCTTAAATAGCTGGGATCCCTCTGCGTTTAAGCCCCCATTGCCAGACGGTGCGTTGGCGTTTTCAATAATTATCTGTTCGGTAGTACCCGATTTTATACCCGAAACATCCGCATTCAATTCAAGCATTTTTATTTTTCCGCTACCATAAATCAAATAAACACGTCCGTCGTCATCAAAAAATAAAGAATGATCATGTAGGCTTGGTTTAAAATCTATAGCTTTCCATGGCCCCTTCTCTATATCCTTCGTAGTATAGATATGCGTTTTCCCCGAAGTGGCAGAAAAGGTAGTTACATAAAAGGTACCGTTGTGGTAACGTAAACTACTAGCCCACGAACCCTTACCGTAGGCATTTTTACCCTTGTTAAGATTGATTTCATCATTTGTGGTGAGTGTATCATAAGCATAGCCTACAAGTTGCCAGTTTACCAGGTCTTTAGATTTCATAATAGGTAAGCCTGGGCTCATGTGCATGGTTGTGCTGCTCATGTAATAAGTATCTCCCACCCGAATCATGGCCATATCAGGCACATCAGCAAAAATAATGGGATTTTTTGCCTGTTGTGGTGGCGGTTGCTGTTGTGCACACAACTGATTTGAAAGGAATGGGATAATTATTAAAACAACCACAAAAATAACTCGTTTCATCTTTTTGTATTTAGCTTGCATTCCTATTACCTGTTGTGGCGTATAACCCTATTAGCGCTCCAGTAAATCCCCCCGCAACGTCCGTTGAAAGAATATCTCCTGAAACGGTTTCTCCCAAATTTTTAAACGTTTCACCATCCACTGCGTAATTAAATCGGTAATTATCACCTTGCGCAGAAACTTGCAATTGAATCCCCTTGCTCAAATCGAGCTTTTCGCGTGCTACGATCGTCGATTTACCATTGCTTGTTCGTTGTAGTATCAGATAATCCTCATTCCCCTGCTTGGTTACACCAAAAATATAATGAAATGTTTCTTTTTGCAAGCAGACGATACCTGCCAGCTCTTTCTCCGACTTTGGCACATAGTCCATTCGTACGGTAGCAGAGAAATTTTTATGTTGTTGTCTATGAAAAAGTGTAGAAGTAGGTTTTACCTCATTGATATTTGTTTCAAAAGGCATTATCCGCAGGCCTTTATCTGTTAGTTGGATAAAGTTTTCGCGGGGTCCTCTAACGCCAATCCACCTATCATCTAGCTTTCCGCTTTTAAAATCATCGGTAAAGGTAAAGTTCCCATTTGGAAAGAAATCTTCCTTCCCTGCTTTATTAGCCACACCTGCTGGCATTTTGATCTTAGCAGGCATAGGTTCCAATCCACCCTCAAAAACAGGAAAATCACCGCTCCAGTCAACTGGAAGGATAAACGTTTCACGTCCGGTATTCACCCGGCCCTTTTCATTCGGTCGAACACCTAAGAATACGCCATAGTAATTCCCATCCGGACCTTCCACCAAATCCGCATGACCTGCCCAATCCACCATATTTTCCCTATTTTTTGGCAAATCTCTTTGCGTGAGAATTGGATTTTTAGGAGCTGGTTTAAACGGACCCCTTGGACTATTGCTAACAAAAATGACCTCGCTATGCCGATCTCCCGTACCTCCTTCAGCACACATTAGGTAATACAGCCCTTTTCTTTTGTAGAGATGTGGCCCTTCAATCCAGATAGGTTGCTGACTTATATCCACTCCTCCATCTACAATAATTTGATCAGAACCCGGTATCACCTTATCCTGTTCAATATCATATTCCCAAATTTTAATGACGCGATGACCTTCATATAATTGTTTTCCTTTGTCTGGCGCATCATTATGAACGATATATGCTTTTCCGTTATCATCAAAAAACAAGGCAGGATCTATACCATCAAATTGAAGCTTAATGGGATCACTCCATCCCTTGGCAGGGTTCTTTGTTTTTACTACCATATTACCGATTCCACCGGCAATTTGTGTCGTAATCATATAAAACATATCATTCGCTGGATTATACGCAATATCAGGCGCATAAATACCGGCGCTCATGCCTGCCTCGCTCACTTTTAACTGTGATGGCCTATCCAGGACGTGGCCGATCTGTTTCCAATTTACCAGATCACGTGACTGAAAGATGGGAACACCGGGAAAAAATGCAAAGGAGGAATTTACCAGATAATAATCTTCTCCCTTGCGTGTAATACTTGGATCTGGATAACAACCCTGTAAAATAGGTGTATAATACTCGTCCGATTGTAAAGGATAATCTTTATAAACCTGATCATCACCTTTATACACAAAATCGGTAAAAACAGGAACGCTTTTATCGATGTCTTGTGGCATCAACGGTTTTTTCATTGCGCATAAACAGGGTAATAAGGTCATTAACAAGAAAAGGGAAATTTTATCGCTCCTCCAAAGCGAAAATCTGTAATGGCTATTCATCATAAGGTACTTCTTTATTAAAAAATCATTCGGCTATATTGTTTCATTTCGTGTATTCTACCAATTTTAATCGGGCTTATATCTATATAAAAACAGACGGATGTCTATTCAACCATTTTTTTCAGTTCACTTTGCGGAGGTCCTAAATAGGAAGGCTTTAAGCCCCCCAGATCCAGCATGAGTTTCTGAAAAACAATACCTGGCTCCAACGGGCGAATACGGATCGTGTGAACCCCTCCGGAGTCAACCGAATGCAGCGTAGAAGTCTCTATAATGCGCTTGGCCTGCCATTCACCCAATTCACCTTTATAAGCTCCATTGATGTTCACTATTTGCTCTTTAGACCCATCCATCGACACCGCATAGCGCAAACCCTTATTTGCGTTAAAATTGAGCGTAGGTGAGGTCAGTACAATCAGCTTAGCTGTACCCGTGCTGTGTAGGTCAACCAAATATTCCAGGTATACCGCCTCATTCGGAGCTTCCGTTGTAGGCATCGTCGTCAATCCAGACACTGTTTTGCCTAAATCTGGAATCACTGTCCAAGACACCTTACCGTTCCCCCTCGCCTTATCGTAGTTCTCCGCTTCAATGGACACAACCCCATTCGTCTCTTCATAAACTTTCTTCTCCATTTTTTCGCCCAGGGCAACGTAGCTCAGTGCAGGCATTACACTTTTTGGGGGTTCGTTCCAGCTTTTATAACCTATCCGCACCTGGTCCATCATATGAGGCCATTTTCCATTCGCTATATCGAAATTATAATGTGCCGTTAATATAGAATCACGCTCGAAACATCTTTTCACTTTATCTGCCCAGTAGTTGGCCTGCTCGTCATTTCTATTGGCAAAATACTTATTTTTTGCAACAGCAAAGTACATTTCATAAAGATTAGCACAGGCATTGATGGGAAACAACACCAGTTCATCAAATGCATCTTTGCACGTATCGGGAAGGACATAATATAAACGCATGGCTTCTATAAGCAGATCACGATAATCGTTCACGACCGTTTCAAACTCGTTATAATTTTCCAAACTGTAGGTATTTTCATCCAACAGTTCGGGTGTCACCCGATGATTGTATTTCGTATAGGTGTTGATCAACCTAGCCACCTCCTGCGCATGCTTGTCACCAAATTGTTGTGCACTCCAAGCTTCCGTATGTTCCAACAAATTCGAGGCATTAAACTGGTCTGTATTCCAAGCCATATCTAAAAAGAAAGAAATAGGATATTCCATCGGTTTGAGGTCACCCACATTCACCACCCATAAGCGGTCAACCCCATGCTGATAAGCTAGATTCATCTGTTCCCACACCCTTTGTATCTGACTCACATTAACCCACTTCGAATTGCGCGGACCACCCACATAATCAAAATGGTAATAAATACCATACCCGCCACTTCGCTTCTTTTCCGTAAGATTCGGCAGCTTTCTGATATTCCCCCAATTGTCATCACAGAGAAGTAAAGTAACATCATCCGGCACACGCATTCCCTTATCATAATAATCTTGCACTTCCTTGTACAAGGCCCACAGCTGGGGAGTCTTTGCCGCTTTCTTTCCCGTAACATCTACAATGATTTTCCGTTGATCTTGCACAATTTGTTCCAGTAATTGAATATTGCTTTCTTCACTCATCGGCTCATCACCGTCTCCTCGCATGCCTATCGTCACGACACTCTCTTTTGTACTCATTCGACGTGCACCTTCTCTCCAAAAGTCACGCAGATTTTCTGCATTCCGCTGATAATCCCAAGGTCCTTTGCCGTAACGCCGCCATTCATCATGAGCTCGTAAGAGCGGTTCGTGATGTGAGGTACCCATTACTATCCCCATTTTATCGGCCAAAACACCGTTCTCTGCATCGTCATCGTAAAAGGCATTTCCCCACATTGCCGGCCACAGATAGTTTCCCTTCAAGCGCAATATCAGTTCAAACACCCGCTCATAAAAATGATGATTAAAGCCTCCAAATTGCTCTTTTGCCCAGCCTGATAAAGCGGGAGCCTCATCATTGATAAAAATTCCACGGTATTTAACCGTTGGTTTATTCACCGATTTAACAGCTTTGACATATAACTTTTCCTGTTGCTCCACCGGCACATCTGCCCACCAGTACCAAGGTGAAACGCCTATCTGCTTCGAAAGCTCATAGATACCGTAGATAGTTCCCCGCTTATCGCTGCCCACAATAACCAATGCTTTCTCAACGCCCGGCATTGGGTTTTCTACCAGTTGTGTCAATGACGCTTCCCACTGCCCCTCAAGGGCTGTAACATTTATTTTTTTTTGTTTAATCAAGGACGAGATGATCGGATTTTTCCCCAGAGTGCCAATCAGAACCAAGTTTTTTTGTTTAGGTACTTGTTCGGTGCTGATGATGGGCTTCAACTTCGTTACCCGCAAAAAATCCTGCTGCAGTTGTTCCAATGCTAATAGCACTCCCTCCTCTTCAGCAGCGCCTCGTACTATCATGGCGGTCTGACCATTTTCGGTCAGCGTCATCCCACTCCCTTTCTTATCGACTGTAATATAGGTATCCGTACCAAAAGACGTTTTTACAATACCTAATAGACAAGCCAGTATAAGTAGCGTACATCTCACCATCACTTCATTTGTTTTGTTTATAAATGGAAATTGCTGCCTTGAAGACGTGTCAAAGATAGCCAAGCAAACACAAGCGGGCTGCTGTATTTGTCTAAACTTAGGGTAAAAATGTTTAATTCGGCCGATACGCAACTATTACGGCCAATTTATTTGCAGACCTTAAGCCTTCCAGTCTGTTTTGCTCTTGCGTACAGATAAGTAATAGCAAAAGACTTTAGATGACTTTTGGTTGAAATTATACAGCCATAGTTTTCCCTGCAGAAATTGAAAGACATTGTGTTCGTAAGGTTTCATCGATATGTAATTAGCTCGTTCATTTTCTTTTTGAAGACATCGTGAACCGCAAAGCGATTTTTTAATCGATTGTCTCAGATAAGGTCTTTCATTTTGCGAACGGACGCGTTGCTTCACGCCTTTACGTACATCTCTTCTTCGCGTCTGTTCGCAATATGTTAATCATTGCCTACCAACATTATTCGAAATCCGAATACGTCGGTAAAGGATTATTTTTTAATATGCCATTACTATTGTCCAATTCCGTTTGCGGAAGTGGAAAAGAAGCATTGACTACCGGATCGAACTGACGCGGCCCCCTCGGATCGGTGGCGGTCGTTGCTTGGCGATAAGTATTCTGCGCGAGGTTCCAACGTTTTAGATCCAAATGCCTATCGCCTTCATAAGCCAGTTCACAACGTCTTTCACGCATCAGATCATTGAAAGTAGGTGCGTCAATGCGTTTGCTCTGATCTCCATTAAAAGCCCTTAACCGCACCATATTCAAAGAATTAGCGGCCGCTGCAATCGGTACTTCCGCTTGTTGTGGCCCACCGCCATTCAACATCATGATAGCTTCGGCATTTAACAGGTAAATATCAGAAAGACGTAAAATAGCATTATCTAAGCCCGCATCCCAAGGGTAAGCATTAGAATTCCAATAGGGTTGCATAAACTTTACACACATATAACCCGTTTCCATGTCATTGATATTATCGGCGCTGAGTACAATATCTTGTCCTAATAAACGCACCGTTTCACCTATACCGGCCAAAGTAGCCTTCCTACGACTATCATTTTCCTCAAAAGCATCGGCCAGGCTTTTTGTTGGAGCAAAATAAGCCCAGCCGGCGCCTCCCGTCAAGGTTTTGGATAAACAGATAATAGGTGTAATCGTTGTTTGATGCCGCACCGGAGCACATACCAATCCAAATAGCACTTCGCTAGATTTCTCGTGATCGAGCGAAAAAAGGTTGGCATACTCTTCTTGAAGCGCATAGGCGCCACTATTAATCACGCGATCAGATGCCGCCTTAGATTCTTCCCATTTTCCCCAGTAGGCATAAAGTTTAGCTAGGTATCCCCATGCCGCTCCTAAATGTGCACGACCCACATTGTCTCCCGTATAAATCCAATCGGGTAACTGCGTGGTGGCTGTTAACAAATATTGCTCAATGCGATTAAAGGTTTCGGTTTTGGTTTGTCGAGGTTGATTGATATTATCCGGATCATTGATATCATAAAAAGGTAAACCGCCATACCATTTTGCCAATTCGAAGTAGGCAAAACCCAGCATAAAGTTCGCTTCACCTAAAATGCGGTTTTTCATAGCCTCATCCATATCAATATCGGGCACATTTCTAAGCACATCATTGGCCCTGCGGATCACCCTGTAAAAAATCTGCCAACGAGCATAGGCGTATCCTGAAGCGTTCGTTGTGGTCGCAAAATTCGTTAGGTTAATATCGCTGCGTTCACCTGCATTATTAATGGTAAAATCATCACCGGCAGCTTGGTACCAGAACTGACCTTCTCCAAAACCCTCCTCTTCATATAAAGGTGTATATGCTGCGTTGATACCAAGTTCTGCGTCTGCACCTGTATTCCAAAAAGAGTTCAATCCATTAGGTTCTTTATCTAATAGATCTTTCGTGCAGGCGCTTAACACGATGGTGAAAAGGACTAGAAAAGTATATCGAATTTTTTTATTAGTTTTCATAATAAATTATAAGCTTAAGTTAATGCCCAAGATGAATGTTTTAGCCTGCGGATACTGCCCACGGTTTACTCCAATCTCATTATTTCCATAAGATGCCGGAAAAGTTTCACCAATTTCCGGATCAATACCAGAATATTTTGTAAATGTGAGTAAATTTTGCCCTGTTAGGTATATCCGGAGATTATTAACAGCGACCTTACGGATAGAAAATTTCGGCAACGTATAACCTATAGTAAGATTACGCAAGCGGAGGTAATTACCACTTTCCACATAGATATCGGAAATCTGTTGGTTACCATTTGGATCAGTGATTGACAGGCGAGGAATTGCTGTATCTGTGTTTTCAGGGCTCCAGGCATTTAAGATATCGGCATATTGGTTATAATGTGGGTCGACGAATATACCCGTCCACTTAGTAGCATTTAAAATTTTATTACCCCCAACACCGTACCAGGCCATCGACACATCAAAATGCTTATAGCTGGCATTAAAATTCAGTCCGTACGTTAATTTAGGAAAACCACTACCTAAATTGGTTCGATCGTCTGCGTCAATTACGCCGTTTCCATCTATGTCTACAAATTTCACATCACCAGCTACTGCCGAAGCTTGATACGCTTGTCCATTTGCATTTACATAGGCACCGGCTTCCGCATCAGATTGGAACAAGCCATCCGTTTTATATCCATAGAAATAACCAATTGGCAGACCGGTAGTGGTACGCACTAAGGTGTTACCTCTAAACGTAGAACCATAGATTGCTTGCGAAGCACCCAACTCCAACACCTTATTGGTCAACGTAGCAAAATTGGCTGCAATATCATATTTAAAATCGCCGTTTTGTTTATGATAGGTTACTGCCGCTTCGAAGCCTTTGTTCTCCACCTTTCCAGCGTTCACCCAAGGTGCCGTGCTTACACCCGCTAAGGACGTAATAGGCACCTGTAATA
This sequence comes from Pseudosphingobacterium sp., assembly GCA_035565175.1. GTDB lineage: Bacteria > Bacteroidota > Bacteroidia > Sphingobacteriales > Sphingobacteriaceae > Olivibacter. The sequence continues at coordinate 28,667 of DATMSZ010000085.1, read as the reverse complement.
AAATATCAGAAGTCGTTTTATTATAATAATCCATTACCACTTCCAAGCTATTGTTCAAGAAACCCATATCAACACCCACGTTCCACTGCGTTGTCACTTCCCATTTAATATCTGGGTTAGGAATGTTAGATTCAAAACGCCCAAGCGTTGGGGTTTCTCCTTCACCGAACACACTGTAATAACCGTCATTGTCTGTATTATTCCTGATAATACTGTAGGTAGGATAATTATCATAAATATTCTGATTTCCAAGCTGCCCCCAGCTACCTCTTAACTTTAAGTTGTTAACCGTATGCTTTACTCCTTCAAAAAAAGCTTCCTCTGAAATACGCCAGCCTCCTGAAACAGAAGGAAACACTCCCCAGCGATTATTTTTAGCAAACTTGGAAGAACCATCCGCTCTTAAATTCGCTGCCAATAGATAGCGATCGTTGAAGGAATAATCTAAACGACCAAAATAGGAAATCAATCCCCATTCCTCTCTTCCGCTATACATTGAAATAATAGTGGTGGCATTAGAGAAATAACGCGATCGCTCGTCTTCAGAAATAAAACCGCTAGCCCTTTGATTATCGTTGAGGTAATTATTGGATTCTACGGCCATGCCTCCCAATGCCATTAAATGATGCTTACCGAACACATTATCATACTTTAGGGTATTGGTAGAAATCCAATGAGTAGTCTGTTCCGTAATTTGATACAAAGTGTTCACATCGTTTTTCCTACCTGCCTCTGGGATACGTGGACTAAAAACCTTATTCACTGCATTCGTATAATCATATCCGAAATCAGATCGGAACGTAAGATGGTCAAGCACATTCCATTCGGCATATACATTCCCAATCACCCGCTTCCGGTCGGTTTTATCATCTGCCCGATTGATTATCCCAATAGGATTTTCCACATCCCCTCCCAAAGCGCCTACCCCACTCAGCTCACCTGTTGCTGTATAAACAGGAATATCAGGCTGATAAAGAAGAGCCGAATAAAGGGCGCCGGAATAGTCGCTGGTAGTATTAATGACCTTATTATCGTTGATACTCAACATGAGGTTCTCCCCTATTTTTAGGTTTTTAGCAAGGTTTAGCTCAGTATTTACACGGAACGATGTACGCTTAAAATTGGTGTTTTTCAAAAAACCATTGTTGTCAAAATGACTTGCCATGATATTGTATTTTGCAGTATTACTACCACCGCTGAAACCAATATCATAACTGGCCGTATAAGCATTACTAAAAATTTCATCCTGCCAATCGGTTGCTGTTACCTGCGATTCAGGTGTGCTATAGTAGGCGGGCACATTTAAGCCTGAATTACGATAGGCCTGCGTATGTACCTGATTACGCTCTGCTGCATTCAGCATATCTATTTTGCCTGTAGGGCTTTGAAAACCCTGCTGTGTATTAAAAGAAATATTCACCTTGTCGGAAGATACACCCTTTTTAGTAGTAATAATAACCACCCCATTGGCAGCTCGCGAACCATAAATAGCGGCCGAAGCTGCATCTTTTAATACATCTATTTTCTCGATACTGCTCGGATCAACATCGTTCATACTATTTACCGGAACACCATCCAGAATATACAAAGGGTTATTATTCCCCAAAGTTCCAATACCACGAATTCTTACCGAGGCAGAAGCCCCCGGAGCTCCCGAGTTTTGCAACACCGTTACACCCGCCATTTTTCCCTCAAGTGCATGTTCAACACCTGTAACGGCGGTATTCTTTACACTCTCCATATTCATGGAGGAAACAGCTCCAGTGAGATCGGTTTTTCTTTGCGTACTATAGCCCACAACCACCACCTCATTAAGTCCTTCTGCCGCCATCTTTAAGGTCACACTTAGGCTTGTTTGATTACCTATTTGAACAATTCGCTTTTCATAACCCATATAACTGAATTCTAGCTGCGCGCCAACGGCGACCGATAGCGAAAACGCCCCCTTATTATCGGTGGAAGTCCCCTGCTTATTCCCTTGGATCCGAACGCTTACTCCTGATAAGGGAGCACCGCTCTCATCTAACACGCGCCCGTTTATCACTTGCTGGCGGTCTTCCTGATCGCCAATAAGAACAACATTCTTGTCTAAAATCTCATAAGGCACGGCATTCCCCAAAAGCTCATCTAACACTTGGGTAACCTCCTTATTTTTCACTGCAAGATCCACTCTTCCAAGATGGTCTAAAGCAGCTGAATTATAGAAAAAACGATAATTGGATTCCTGTTGAAGTTTATTGAGCACATAGCTCACCGTTGACTGTTTTACATTGATAGTTAATTTCTCTTGAGAATGCCCAGTAGCAAATAACTGTGTTACACCTACAAGTGTTAGCAAAATTCCAGCTTTCATAATCATGCTAAATTTACGGTAAAGAGGGTGATGGAAGATAACAGCATTAACAAATCTTGTTTTCATTCATTTAAGTCGATTTCACAAAGAACAGCTTACTCCTTAAGGTGAAATACATCAAAAGGTTTTTTATCTTTGTGTGGTTAATAATTACTAGAAGAAAGGAGCTTAGCTCCTTATCGCTTTAAGGGTGAGTTGCCGCTCGCCCTTAATTTATTTTTCTGGTCCTGTCTTCATTTTTTCATAATTTACAGCTAGTTTTTTGAGTTATGGATGATTATTGTATCTCGTTTTTGTTCAAAATCAAAAGCTACTATTCGTTTCAACAGCCTTAATGATTGTATTAAATCTTCATGCTCCAGTACGCCATTAATCTTTTCATTTTGTAACGTACTGTCCTGAAACTTAAAATGAACATTATATTTTCGTTCTAATTGATTTGCAACAGTTCCAAAGCGGTCGTCTGAAAAAACAAATCGATTTGAAAGCCACGCAATTTGCGTTCGATCATCCGATCCGTCAGAAGTAACCTTGCTCACTTTTATCTTTTTACTTTGCGCATCTGCGCCCGATGAATTGCCGGTTTCTACCGTCAGTTTTTCGGCAGGTTTTAAGAGAATACGGTCTCCTTTTTTAACGTTTACGGCAACTTTACCTTGAATAAGCGTTGTTTCGATGTTCTCATGGGGGTAGGCCTTCACATTAAACGCAGTACCCAACACTTCTATGTTAATATCGCCCGCTTCTACTAGAAACGGAACATTAGGCCGGCTAACAACCTCAAAATAAGCCTCTCCTATCAGTATCACTTTTCTTGCATCGGTATTAAATTGATGGTCAATATATAACCTACTTCCAGCATTCAGTTTTACCTTCGTACCATCAGGCAATTCAACACTTTGGGTATCACCGAAGGCTGTTTGGGCAATCAATTGGTCTTTAGGTTGCTGAAAAATATAAAAGGTGACTATGCCTACCAATAAAAAACAGATACAGGCTGCTGCCCAGTAAATTTTCCTAAAACGGCCCATACGGCCGCTATTTCGTGTACCATCAAGCGTTTCATCCAGCGCACCTGTGCGATGAATGTTTTCCCAAAGCTGTGTGTTTTTTTCCTTCAGCTCTTCAGGAGTAAAATTGTCGGGTTGGTCAGCTGTTTTCAATCGAATGGCAGATGCTAGTTCGCACCATGTCTTTTCTTCCGGGTAATCCTGCAAGTACTCATCCAACCGTAAATTTTCATCCGGTGTAGCAGTTTTCCCCAGCCTTTTCGCCATTAACCTAATAATTTCGTCTTTATCTACCATGTTGTTACGTATATGACACGTTTTCTTATAGAAGTTCTTAAAACGTTGCAGACATTTATTTTTTTATTCTATCACTCCGGCAATTTTCTTTAACGCAATCTGTAATTGGGCAAATACAGTTTTATAAGAAAGCAACAATATCTCCGCTGCTTCTCCAATAGATAATCCGTCTTCCTTTACCATTTTATAAATAATCTGGCATTTTGGAGGCAAGCTATTGACGGCTTTAACTATCCTGTTTTTTGTTTCGGCACTGATGTAATATTGTTCCGGACTAAATTCGACAAAGATGTGATGGTTAGATGTTAAAAAGCTTTCCATATTTTTAACGCGCTTGGTAGAAAGCGTACGCAGATGGTTTAAAGAGGCGTTGCGAGCAGCTGTATAAAGAAAGACCTTTTCGTTTGAGATATCAGGTAAATTTTTCCTTTTTAACCATAATTTAAGAAAAACGTCATTTACAATTTCTTCCGCTATCCCCCTATCATTGATGAAGGAATAGGAAAAATGAATAAGTGGATTAAAATAACGAAAATACAATTCATTAAATGCCGATTCGTCATCTTCCTTTATCTTCCGCAATAATTCTTGCATAACATTTAATCTCAAAAGCTTTTGAAAGGTTGATATCTGATGTTGCTCTTGGCTATACTACTTTTAGCAATTATAACCTAATTTTTCTGTTATTTACAAAAATATTATTGCTTTTATGCTGTTTTGCATTTAAGATTTAGTGCCCAAAAAAGTGTCTTAACGAGAGACGCCTTAAAGAACATAAAATGTACAAAAAATCACTCTTTCTACTACTTTTAATAATTGGCTATCGATATACCGCATTTGCTTCTATCTTACCGGATCAGGAAGAAATCAACTATGTCGATCCGTTTATTGGTACAGACGATGCGAAGGCATATACAAAATGGGGTAAGGAAGGAGGCACCTACCCGGGCGCCACGGCGCCCTGGGGTTATATACAAATAAGTCCCGAAACAGGTGGTGGCCAATCAGGATACCATTATGCAGACAGCTCCATCCAATATTTTTCGTGTATAGGGCATAAAAGCGGCTTTCCAGAGGGGTCAAAAGGTAATATACAACTGATGCCCATTAGTAAAGGGGGTAATAGGCTTCGCTCCTTTCGGCATTCCGACGAACAAGCCAAGCCAGGCTATTACCGTATAACTTTCCAAGATGATAAGACCTTGGTAGAATGTACTGCCACCGCTCGTGTAGGCATCATAAAGATTACCTTTCCTGCCGGCGTTGCGCCCAGGCTATGGATAGCAGATGTAGGTGCACTCCAATTTAAATCGGGCAATACTGCTTACGGCACACAACATGGCAGTGCTTTTCAATTTAGTTTGGCTGTTACCAAGCAAGAACCAACAGATGGCAACAATACACTCCATTTCAACGGAAACCGGACTTCTCCGACTGTTTTAACTGTTTTAGTAAGTGCCTCCCCTCTAGGCTATGCTGCAGCTTTGAAAAATATCATGGCATTGCTACAGGAAACGAGAAAAGCAAAAGAAGTTCCTTTTTCTTATGTGTTCCAGCAGACCCACAAGGAATGGTCGGCACTTATGCAAACCATCTCCATAACCGATGCGAACGTACATCACAAACGTAGTTTTTATACAGCCTTGTATCACGCCTGTTTATTGCCATGGGTGATCTCGGATGTCGACGGCTTCTATAAGGGTGCAGACGGGTTAACACATCAAACAAATAGGAACAATCAATACGGTAGCTTTTCTCCTTGGGATACTTTTCGAACCTTACACCCTTTAATCCAATTGCTTTGGCCGCAAAGACAGGCAGAAATGGTTGGCTCTATGTTAGATGTATATAAACAAAGTGGTTTTCTTCCCACCGAGTCGATGACAGGAAACCATGCCGTGCCCATCTTGGTAGATTCCTATCTAAAAAATCCGATGATAGCAAATGCAAAAGAAATCTATGAAGCGTTAAAAGGAAGTATCTACCAAGCGCCCTTTAAGCAACCGGATCTTGCCGTGTATCACGAAAAAGGTTTCATACCCGCAACCATGGGCGAATCGGTGACCCGAACAATGGAATATGCTTACGATGACTGGGCCCTTGCCAACTTTGCAGAAAAAGTGATGCAGGACACTGCTGTGGCAACTATCACGAAAAGATACAGTAGAGCTTATCGCCAGTTGTTCAAACAAGACGAACTCTTCTTTATACCAAAAGATGAGGCGGGATGGAAAAATCAACCCGGTACTTTTGGTTATAAAGAAGGAGACACTTACATCTATAGTTATTTTGTTCCCCAATACCCTCGAGATCTTATCAACCTAATGGGCGACGATTCGCTATTTTCCAGTCGCTTAAACCATTTTTTGTCCGGGCAACAACTGGTATTCGATAATGAACCTGCTTTTCATGTGCCCTACTTATTCCTTTATGCCCGGCGGCCCGATCTTACCCAATACTGGGTGCATCGCATTCTAACCGACCGCTTTTCAGACACTCCGGGTGGATTACCGGGAAATGATGACCTTGGCTCCCTATCTAGCTGGTATATATTCAATGCACTAGGCTTTTATCCAATAGCTCCCGGCAAACCGATCTATACGCTTGGCACCCCTTTGTTTGACGAGGTAACCATTCATTTGCCCAACAAAAAGATCATATCCATACAGAAAGACGCAATCAAAGAGTCTGGTTATTACCTGCAGGCAGTGCAGCTAAATGGAAAACCTTATTCTAAATTTGAGGTAGACCACCAAACATTGATAAGTGGAGCGCTGTTAAAATTCATACTGGGTGAAAAGGCAAATAGCACCTGGAATCAGCTCGCCGATGTAATAACTGCCGATGCGGGAAAGCCTTCCGTGCGCCTAAATAAAGTGGAAGTTTTAAAGAACAAAGTAAACCCAGACGAACCTATCCCCGTTATGGTGCAACTGCATAATAAAGGAGCCAGAAGCACAAAACAACTGGAAGTCAAGCTAGATGGTGAACCCTTTATTTATGAAAATGTGCTGCTCGAAGAAGGCGAAACACGCCAAGATACCCTGTTTGTTCGTGTATACCCTTTTGGCGAGCATCAACTAACGTTAGACGATCATCATTTAATGATACACGTTACCCCATCTGTTCACCAGCGGGCAACACGCCTTGAAGTTAGTCAGCTAAGCTATGCACCTTTGGTAAGGCTCGGCGCTGATCAACGATTACACTACAAAGTGAAAAATTTAGATGGTGCTCCAAAGAAGATACAATTACCGATTCAGTTAAGTGGTCAAGAGATCGGAATAGATACCTTAACCCTTCAACCCGGTGAAGAACAACAACGGGTATGGGTATTTCAGACAGATGAAAAAGGACAAAAAACAATTACGATAGCAGATCAGCAGGGCAAATACCTGGTTTATGACCAAGCGCTAGAAGCATTGCTGTTTGGAGGGCCGAATTTGGAGGTAGGGTCGAATGGCTTATTAATAGACAAAACACCCTTTGCTAACGAAGCAAGTGTAAAAGGTTTAGCCTTTTCACCTAAAGACCAGCTATTCACATTAGATAGTCAGCGTTATGTTAGTTGGAAAGAAAACCGCATTGTAGACGCTATTGATACCCGCATGACCATCACATTATGGATAAAAGCCCAAGCACCAGCAGCCGGATTGGTAGATATCTTTTCAAAAGGCGACCAGCATGTGTTACAACTAGTTGATGGCAAGAAGCTGAACTTTTTTGCAGGCGGCTGGGGAAGAGGAGAATGTACAACCGAGCTCCCTGCTGATTGGTATGGTAAGTGGCACCATGTGGCAGGTGTGTGCGATGGCAAAAATCTATACCTGTACATAGATGGGGTATTAAAAGAGCGCTTAGCGGTAGCACCCGATGTAAGCCTAGCCAATAACAATAGATGGCAGTTAGGACAAAACGAAGAATTCCCTGGCGAGCGGATCTACCAGGGATTAGCAAAGAAAGTAATGGTCTTTGCCGAAAGCCTATCTTCAGCTGAAATAGCACAAATGGCTGATGGTGAAAGGCATGATTAAGGAATATTTTAATCCTTAATCATGCCCATAAATTCCGGCAAATGTTTTTCATACACACCACGGGGTGTAGTTTGATGCTGCTTCGCCACAAAAGCGGCCATCCCCACCACCTCGCCCATCATCCCGCAGGTACGCATCACACGTGTACTTCCAAAGGCTACATGCGTGGTACTGATATCTCTACCTGCCATAAACAGGTTACTCACGTTTCGTGAATATAAGCATCTATAAGGGATGGTATATGGTGCTACGCGAATATGTTTGGTGCCAGCAAAAAATTCTTCGTCAGGAAAATAGAGACTATTTTTCTTGTCTGGGAAATGAAGATCGATGGTCCATGTAGCCGTCACAGTTGCATCCGGATAAACTTTACCTTCCTGCACATCCATCTGGGTCAGGATATGATCACCCAATAAGCGCCTCGACTCCCGTTTTCCACCAATATAAGCGACCCATGCCAACGCCCTTTTACCATATTTTTCGGGTTTATTATTTTTTAGATATGACCAGTTGCCATATACCGCCCGAAGATTATGGTCTCTTATCTGCTCGGCTTCGGTAATTGTATTAAAATTGCCGAAACCTGTTTCCCATTGCCAATCTGACTGTTCTTCATCAATATGGTACTCCTCCGAAAAAGTGAGTGCCCAAGGTGTTTCGGGAAATGTCGTTACACTATCAACAGGTAAAGATGCCCATAAATTGGAGGTGCCCAAGGTAAAATCGTCTGCTTTATCGGCGGCGAGGGACTCGCCTGTTTCCTGTTTACTTTCCCGTCCCATACGAAAATCTGCACCAGCCAAAAAACCGAGGGTACCATCCCCTGTGCAATCCGCGAAATATTTAGCTGTGAATCTTCTTTCCTGATTTGTCTCAATATCTCGGCCAATAACCGCCTTAATGGTGTTATTCGCTGTCTCCGCTTGGTACACATGGGTATTAACAAACAGCGAAAGATTCTTTTCCGCCTTTACAATGGCAAACTTACGCGCATCGCCATATTCTTTAGCATTCGGATTACCATTACCTGGGTCACCATTATCCAATTCGCGAACAATCCGTCCCAACTTTGGGTAGTAACTCTTATCCAGATCGCCCATCAGATGCACACGTACTTCCGAGCTATTGTTCCCGCCAAGCAATGGCCTATCCTGAATGAGTGCCACTTTCAAGCCCAAACGGGCAGCAGATATCGCCGCACACGTTCCCGCTACACCACCACCCACCACCACAAGGTCGAAATCGCCCATTTCTTTTAACCCTGCACGTAGGCCCAATAGTTTATTACGTAGACCATCCAAAGCCGCTAGCTCATTTGGAGGTTCGGTATTGCTTCCACGGCTGAACAAGATAGCATCTATGCGGCCATTAAAGCCTGTTAAGTCTTGCAGCACCAGCTCAACCGAATCCTTTTCGACTCTTATCTCCCCGCCATTGTACCACTTCCAGGCTCCATCGCCGCTTTCTCCAAAAGTGGGCGCTAAGGCTTGGCCATCCACATGCAGCTTAAACTTACCGGGTCCTACCGGGTAAGGTGCCCAATCTTTTGTTCTAAGCCAAACCTTGTAGCTCCCTTTCTTTGAAAATTTCACCTGGGTTTTGGCATCCGCTACGGGTCGTCCCATGCCATGTGCCATTAAATAGGAAGAATGTAATACCGGAAAGGACTGTTGATCAACCACCCATCCCCCCTTTTGACGAAAAGACTCGGCCTCCACCAAAACCTGTTCTTGCGCGGCCACTCGCAATAAACAGAAAAAAAAGATCAGGATTAGTAGGTAGGTTTTAAAAATAGGGTTCATCATAATTTATTTTAAGGTTTACTATAAATTCTTAACTGTTTATGAAAAGCTTCACTTAATTTGGAGTGTCCTTTCATCGCGTCATATACTGCCTCGGACTTTTCCTTATCTGCTGAAGTCAGGTAAGCAAGCAACTTTTCCTGCGAGGTCCGAGGAAGCACGTCTTGCGTCGCCAGTACACCTAGTGTTTGCTTGAATAATGCGTTGTTTAGTTTTGGCAGATAATCTGTTATGCGTGGAACGAGCCCGGGATCCAAATCCAACTGTTTCATTCGTTTTAAAAAGGCAACTTGCAGCGTATAGGGTGAATGCACAAAAATACGCCAAAGGGTTTCCTGCTCTTCGCGCTTCGCAAAATATTGTAAATTGATCCGTTGCCAAACATGACGAGCTGCAAACACATTATCACTTGCCAAAACAGCTAGTACGTCAGGTAGAAAGCCATCTTGGATTACCCCTTCCGCATTCATGACTTCCTCTAATGCAAAATAGACATAGTGGAAGTTCATACTCCGCAAAAAGCGATGAAGCATGTGGGTATCCAACTTGGTCTTAAAGATTTCTTGTATTTCATTTACCACTGGCCCATGCGCCAGATGCCATAAGGTATAACAGGTATATAAAGCCCCTTCAATCACCTCATTTTTAATCGTATTCTTTGTTGCTCCGGTAACGGCATCCACCGAGTCCGATAAGTGCTGGCTGGTGGAATCGACCAGGTCTTCCAATCTGAAATCCTTTAATAAGGAATTTTCATTGGAAAGGATCCCTTGGAGCTTTGCATGATCTTCAGGTGTAAACTCCTTATGGTCCAATTTGGTTAGCGGCTCGTCCGCTGGCACTTCATATTTCAGGTAATTTCCCAATAAATCCCAGAACAATTTGATACGTACCGGTTTGCAGACACTGTCTAGGCAAACCGGTGTAAAAATATTCCGAACAAAATAAGCTGGCTCTTGCTGCCGATCATATGCCAGCACCAGTTCATAGGCTTCCCCACTCTCTGATACCGTATACGTCTCCCCTTTCCCCTGTGCTGCCACAGAAGCAAGCCAAAAACAGGCTATAAATAAGCTGGCAACCTGACGGAACTTCTTCTTCATAAAATCTGGATCAAGTACTTTTCATACATAAATTAGGTATACGATAACCAAGCAGTAGCTTCACAATCGGTATCTGTTTTAAAACGGATCCACCGTGCTTGAAAAGCCGATGGGAATTCAAATTTAAAGATTTCTTCCTTTCGAACCTTAACCGATTTATAAGTCATCCAATTTCCATCGCCACCCGGATCAACCTCAATCGTAAAGGTTACCTCACCCTCGGCTTGATGCGATAACTTCAATGTCCTTTTATCATAGAAACCTATCAGGTAAGGATCCGAAGCAATGCCTTTACTTACCTGACTGCCCTTCCAGGGCCCGCCCTCTCCTCTCGGCCTGCCCAGTTTCCACAAATCATCAATAACGCCCGCCCAAACAGCGGCTTTTCTGTCTTCCGAAACAATAATATGTTCATTTTGATTCGTTTTCAATTTCGCTGGATCAATGCCCGTCATGATCAACATACCGCGATAGGATGCATAATCGTTAATCTTAAAAGGGTGCGACGCAATAGGTCTCATTTTAGCAAAGCCATCTGCATTTTCTGCAGGCAATTCGTAAAAAGTACCATGGCAATTCAATAGATCACGTTCTGTAGCCACTTCCCGACAGATGCGCAATGCCGATTTATTTGTTAGTTCGGTAAACGCACTATCCCCTAGAGGAAGCCGCCATCTACGCCCCTTATCATCTATCACCAATACGGAGGAAGCTTCCAAGCTCACCACGTCTTTTGGAATAGCGAAACGCTTCTCCATAAATTGGGCCGTGGTATCTCCACTTTTAGGCAACAGCTCCATTTTCTCATTCAACTCATAATAGCCTGGTGTTGTTTTGAGAACACCTTCATCATAACGTCGCGCCACTAAACCCAACGCTTTCCTATTGTCTCCCAAGCCATAAAGCAGGCCACCTTCGAAAGTTGATGCTTCGGCCAGGCCCCGAAAGATATTATCCGCATTACCGCCCCGTTTCTCTTCTTGGGCATAGGTAAAATGAACACTGGCGGTTGTTGCTTCAACTGTTCTAACGCGAATCCATTCCCCTTTCTCTTCCCTTTTCAATGACAAGTTTATAGCTTCTCCAGGTAATACCTTTATCTCTTTGAGGTTTTTCCATTGCCCATCTCCCGATAGATCTACTTCAAGCACAAAGGTAGTACTGGTCGTTCCTTCATTTGATAACCAGCAAGAACGAATAGGCCAACCCGCAAATAAAAAGGGGTCAGAAAGCTGTCCGGCCGCTATTTTTTCCTCTTGCCAAACTGCACCATCGGCCGTTGCGGGCCCTAGCTCATCCGGCTGCTCCAAAGAAGTAAACCATAAATTGGAATTTGATTGTCCCGGCCCCTCAATGTTGCCCTTTGCTTTTCGCTTATTCAGAAATTCGCGTTCGGCCGAATCGTCACAGCCAAAAACAAGCCGATTGTGCCACCGTGCGAAATCACCAATCACCTTGAGATATGCTGATCGCGGACGAATTCCAAGGGCATGAGTACGTGTTAAATCGCCCGGAAAACGCCAAAACAGTCCATGCATCGTCATCAGGTAATCTGGTTTCCCCTCAGTTCCGATATCTCGAATTCTCGGCCATTCGGTATTCCACCCATGTGCACCATCATAGCTGTGGCTAGCCTTTGGCAAACGGTAAAAAGCCCATTTCCCTTCGCCGCGAACACCTAGCAACACGGATTTATGATCCCAGCCAATGGTCCAAATCGCATCTGTCTCCGGATGTGAATTCCCATAAATCCCGCCCGGACCGGTTATTTCCGTAAATTGATTTCTACGGATCATCTTCCAATGTTTACCATCCCATTCGTGTAGACCACCTGAGGGCGCATCGAAATGATGCAAAGCACTGTCACCTCTTTCACCATTATTACTGTATACCAATACCCCCTGACCGGAATAAAGGCCTTTGCCATGCCAACCAATTAAATTAGCCGTAGGCACCTTATTTCGCTGTGCAGATTTAAGGTTTTCGTCAGCAAAGAGCCAGTATGGCTTTAGCGTTTTTACATCCACTTCATAGAAACCTTCCTCCATTGTCCCGTAGTATATCTTATGGGCAGGATCGGTCAGATGCCGTGCATTGCCTGTTAAGCGTCCCGGCATATTTTGATAAGGTATCACCCGAACATGACGCATTGAATCAATGGCATAAGGCCCAACAAACAACTGTTGACTCTCCCTGTGAATCAATCGATTGGCAGGTGTTCCACCAATGCTTTCGGGATGAATCGTTCTTTCCAACCCATCATTAATTTGGTATAACTTATCAGAGGAACCAAAGGGTAAGTGCGGTCCATAGGTTATTACCCATAATCGGTCTTGCCAAGGCACTACGGCTCCTGTGCCACATTCCCCCTCCTCATTGTACATGGCCAGATGAGGATAAACACCACTCATTTGTATCGGTTCTTTCTGCTCCTGTACTGCGCAAGCACTTATTAGGGAATAAAGAAACAACCATCCTATTTTTTTCTTTCGTAGCATGTCCATAATTAAGAATATCGATTAATAATTGGGGTTTTGTTTCAAACCACTGGTTAATACTTCATTGGTAGGTATGGGCCACAGATATTGCCTTGATGGATCGAATTTACGAACGGCAATTTGTTTGACTAGGCCGGCGTTATACATCGCAGAAAAATCGGCCGCCCCATCTTCATCAATAACAGGAACCTGAGGGAAAAACCATAATCCCGGTTTCACTACTTTTGCTCGTAGATCATCCACATCCAACATGCCATAATTCACCTTATTCAGTACCTTTTCTGCTAATTTCCAACGGATAATATCCATATAGCGAATACCTTCCAACGCAAACTCCATTCTACGCTCAGTACGTACTAATTTTCGCATCGCTTCTTGTGTTTCCAACCGCACCGCTGGATAGGCTTGCGTGTTTCCCGCTTCCACTCCGTAAGCCCTTGCCCGCACTTGATTGATTGCCTCCGCTACCGATTCATCCAACTCACCCAATTCAATTTTCGCCTCCGCATACATGAGCAATACATCGGCGTACCGAATGATGATTTGATCAGGTTCCACTTGCCAGGAATTTTTCAACCAATCTTCGTCAATTCCCTTTTTCCAAAGCAACCCATTAAAGGATGCATATTGTGCTACCGCGCGTGTATCCCTGTTTTCAACCAGCGCATTGCTTGCTAAACTCTTCACCTTTAAAGAATCAGGATGTGGTTGATAGATGTATCCTAAGTGCGGTGTTTGAAACTCAACGATGGTTTTAGCACAACGTGGATCACGATTTACGAATGGTACCTGCGGGTTAAACAAGGGCGATTCGTCGATCGGTAAACCATCTGTGCATAAAAAAGCACAAAAAAGATCCCATGACGGCGCTTTTGCACCCCAGCCACCTGCATTCCTAGGCACGTAATTCTGGCAATCGCCCTTCGCAATATTGAGCGCAATGGAACGCGGAAATCCGAATACCATTTCGGTGGAGTTCTTGGTTTTTGACAAGAAAAGACTACCAAAATCTGCATGTAATTGATAAACATCCAAGTCCATGCACGCCTTTGCTGCATTCTTGGCCGTTTCCCAATCCCCCATATGGAGTGCAATACGCGCTTTCATTGCTAAAGCGGCACCAGCCGTGGCCCGTTTAACTTCTGAAGTGCTATAACTAATCTTCAAGTTATTCGCTGCGAAGTCATAATCTTCATAGATCTTCTGCAGCACCATTGCTGGATCCGCTTGGTCGGCGGCTAAAGCTTCCTCAATATCCAACATGGTTTCGGTATATACAATGTTGCGATAATGCGAGAGAAGACGCGCATACTGGGACGCACGCACAAAACGTGCTTCAGCAACATACCGATCGCGCTGTTCCTGCGATAATAAATTTGCCGCACGATCTACGCTCGCTATAACACTGTTGGCTCGCGCAATACATTTATAAGTATTCTTCCACCAATCACCTACTACTTTGGTTTGTCCATTGAGGGTTGCATTGGCCACTTCCGATAGCACATCCCGGTAAATCCAATCATCGGTCCAATCATCCTGATCCGTCATCCAAAAGTCGACTTTGTACAAGCCATTTAAAGACATCTCTATTTCTTCCGGCGTGGAATTCCAAGTTTCGCTTGATCCCTGTGATAAAGGATTTAAATCAAGCTTTCCGCAGGAGCCCATGAAGAGAAGAGCTATTCCAACACTTATGTATATTTTTACTGAAAATTTCATATCCGTTTTATTAAAATTTCACTGAAGCACCGATTAAAAAAGTTTTGGTAATGGGATAGCCCAAAGTATTCATTTCAGGGTCCCACCCTTTGGGGAAGTTATGGATTGAGAATAAGTCGTTCACCGTACCATAGAGGCGAAGTCCTTTTAAATGCACTTTATCCATCCAACGCTGAGGAAAAGAATAACCAACTGTTACATTTTTTAAACGAAAGTATCCGCCGTTAATCAACCAATAATCAGACAGTGCATAGTTGTTAACAGCAGAGGTATTAGAATAACGAGGATATTTGGCATTCAAATTCTGCTCCGGGCTTTGGTAGTTGCTCCAGGTATTCCCATCCAGAATGGCAGGGAAGTTCCCATAATTCTCGCGTAGTGGTCGTACAATATCCTCACTCAATCGACTATTCTGCTTTCCCACACCTTGAATGACGAACGACAAATCCCAACTTTTATAACCTACATTAAAATTACCACCGAAGATGTAACGAGGCAACGAGCCGCCTAATAAAACCCGGTCGTATTCCTGTGAAATCTTACCATCGGGAACACCATCCGGCCCACTGATATCTTTGTAGCGAACATCGCCCGGGCGAACATTCACATTCAGCTTCGCCGAATTGTCCACCTCCGCTTGCGTTTGGTACAGTCCGTCCGACAGGTAGCCATACCACTCATTAAATTCACTCCCTTCTATTTTTATCTGATCTTCTATGAACTCCGTTCCACCCAGATCGCCCATTCTGGAGATAAAATCGGAAACATTAAAAGAAGCACCGTAACGAACTTCCCCTATACGATCGCTCCAACCTATCTGTGCTTCCCAACCTTTGGTGAACATCTTTCCCGTATTCTGATCAGGATTATCGAACCCTACATAGTCTGGAATTTCCAGCTTAAGCAACATATCCTTGGTAGTTTTCTTGTAGTAGTCGCCCACAAAAGTCAACCGATTATCAAAGAAATTGACGTCGAGCCCTATATCGAAAGAAGAAGTTGTTTCCCAAGAAATATCCCGAATGGCATACTGCCATTGCGCGGCCGACTGACCAGCGACAATGGTGTTACCCTGGTAAAAAAGCGACTTATTCTCAAAAGACAGAATCGCTTGATAAGGATAGTTTCCGATACGTTCATTACCCAACGTACCGTAAGACGCTCTTAACTTCAGAAAGGATAGCGGCTCCCATTGATCCTTTAAAAAACCTTCGTTAGACAATACCCATCCTGCCGACACGGAAGGAAAAGCTCCCCAGCGATGCGCAGGAGCAAAACGGGAAGAACCATCATAACGGATATTTGCTTGCAAGAGGTATTTATCCTGGTAATTATACATAATGCGGCCAAACCACGAACGGTAGGCATTCTCATAAGCGTCACCGCTGTTATTACGATAATCCAGCGGGCCAATATCCAGATAAGGATAATTTGTTAACAGATACTGCCCTCTCGACGCTCCCAATCCCTCATTAAAGGCGTAAAAATACTCATAGCCGGCAAGTACATTCAGGCTATGATCGCCAAACTGTTTATTATAGTTGGCTAAAAACTGCACGGTATAGCGATGATTATCATTTCTACTCTCTTGCAGTTTGGTTTCTGTAGCCTGTTCAATATAGCCCGCAATAGATTCGGGCTCATTAAACGTGGTATAAGGGACTTTTCGGTTAAATACTTTTCCCTTGTCGAAATTCAGGAAAGGAGAAAACACGCCAGATAACTTCAAGCCTTCGAGCGGTGTAAAGTCTAAACTGACTTTCCCACCCACTTGATTATACCAATAATGTTCAAAGCCCCCTTCTTTCATCAAGGCATAAATATT
Source organism: Pseudosphingobacterium sp. (assembly GCA_035565175.1). Taxonomy (GTDB): domain Bacteria; phylum Bacteroidota; class Bacteroidia; order Sphingobacteriales; family Sphingobacteriaceae; genus Olivibacter. Next base: position 12,026 of record DATMSZ010000085.1, on the reverse strand, counting down.
GGCCCCATCCTTTCCAGCCCCTATCCGGCCGTCAGACCATAACGCTGCGTAAATAGGTGGCATAATGCCCATTTTGTACATGGGCGTAGTTGCGCGGTTGTTCTCGGTTATCGGGCCACCATCAAAAACTGCATTCTTGGTAATCGTACGTCTGTAACTCAGATCAACGCTCGCGTTTAAGTATTTTCCAATTGTGAAATCATTATTTATTCGCGAAGTAATCCGATCGTAGCTTCTTTCATCATAAAACGCGTTATTCTTATCATATACAATGGATGCACGCGTCTTCACAAATTTATTAGCGCCATAAATACCGATCACATGGCTTTGTCTCGGTGCATAATCGTGTAACATCAACCCACGCCAATCGGTAATGGGGTACGCATCCGCATTTTCCTGATGTAACTGAAGGTAGTTGTCGACCAAATCTTTGGTATAAATGGGGTATTCATTATCGTTATTACTGTTATCATTCCACCGCAACTCATTTGTTAGTTGCATATAGCGAACGGCATCCACATACTCCGGATATTGTGTAGCTTTTTCCCAACCATATTCTACCGAATAGTCGAGGCCAATCTGTCCTTCTTTAGCCCTTTTCGTTGTGATTACAATAACTCCGGAGGCTGCGCGAGACCCGTATATAGAGGCAGAGGCGGCATCTTTCAGCACCGAAATGTTCTCGATATCATTTGGATTTACGGTATTAATATCATCAATAGGTACGCCATCTAAAATATACAGCGGATTCAACCCTCCATCTGTAATCGTCGTAATACCACGTACTCGTATGGTAGCCGATGAGCCTGGCGCATTATTATTGCGCGTCACCATCAAACCAGGTACTGCTCCTTGCAATGCCTGTGATATTTGCGTTGTTTTGCGGGCAGTGATTAAATCGCCCTGCACAGTAGAGACTGCACCTGTCAAATCCTTTTTTGCTACAGTGCCATATCCCACCACCACCACTTCATCCAGCAAGGCCTCTTCATCCACCAGCTGAATGGTCATTTTCTTTTGATTATCTATACCACCTACCACGATTTCCTTTTTGATAAAGCCAATCGAGCTGATCACTAAAACTGCATTTTTAGTAACCCGTAAAGAGAAATCTCCTGCGGCGTTCGTCTTCGTGCCGCTGGTCTGCTGGTCTTTCACGTAAACAGATGCTCCCGGCACCGCTTCACCATTTTTATCGATCACGTTACCCCTAACAGTTATGTCCTGCACCTCTCTGTCCTGCTGCAGGGTTATTTTTTTTCTTTCAACAAGAACGGTGGCCTTATCGATTCTATACATCAGTGGTTGCCCCTCCAAACATTTGTCTAGTATTTGTTTTAAAGGTTGATTGTGCACATGGATAGTTACTGGTCGGGCGTCTAATAGATCGTCTGTTGCATACAGAAAATCATAGCCTGTTTGCTTTTTCAGCATTCTAAAGACACTTTTCAAGGAGAGGTTTTCTACCGACAAACTAGCATTTTGTGCGCGAACAGCCGCCTCCGCTTGAAAGTAAAAGATTATTGTAAGGAAAACAGCATATTTCATAACCCGTATAGGTTTTAAAAGGCAAGGGAAACCCGTACCACCTTTCTTAGCAGTATATTTTTTGTACATTTGTATAGGTTTTAATTAATTAATTGTGGTTTACAATAAATTGGTTACCTAAATAAACCGGAAGTGGAGCAAACACTTCTGGTTTTTTATAACCTTCTTGCATGATACATATTAAGGCATAACAATAATCCTCCTTTCCTTTTGTATAAATGAAATATCGTTCAACTTAAACCGTATATTTCCTAATTGCTCTAAATAAGCCAATAACTCTTCAATAGACTTTGACCGCGAAAAAGTACCTCCAAATTTCTTAGTAGGAATATTTCCTTGAAAGACCACTTCTATGTTGTACCAACGTGAAATTTGATGCATAATCGATTTAATATCTAAATCGTCAAACACAAAGTAGTCGCTTTTCCAAGCTAAAAAAACTTCCGGATCTACCTGCGCTTTTCCAATACGGCGGTTTGTGAGGTCTGCTGTTGCCTGTTCATTAGGCTTTAAAATAAGGCCATGATTGTTCAACGAAACAGCTACTGCTCCTTCCGTTAAGGTAGTGATCACCTTTTCTTCATCCCGATAGGCCGAAACATTAAATGCCGTGCCGATGACCGAAATCTGGCTCCCATTTGCCTCTACAATAAATGGCTGCTTGCTTTGTCGAGCCACCTCAAAATAGGCTTCACCTTTTAACGACACCTTCCGACTTTCCTTATCAAAAACCGTCGGAAAAGAAAGCTCCGAACAAGCGTTGAGCCAGACCTTGCTCCCATCGGGCAGCGCCAATTGATAAGAGGTGCCGGCTGGTATACGTAATGTATTAAATTGCTTTTCAATAGGCTCAGTCTCCATATTATTTTGATAGGCGTAGATCAAGCTATTCCCTTCCAGTTTTTTTATCGATGCCTGCCCTTGCCTATTCGTTGTTCCCGCTTTCAAGTCCGCCAAATCAATGACCGTTCCGTCGGCCATGGTCAGCTTTGGTCCGCCTATCTGTTCCGGCAATGCAATTATATTTTGAGCATTAAGTTGTTCATGACGGTTTCGTTGCAAAAAGACAACACTCATTACCAACAACAAAAAGGTTGCAGCTATTCCCGCTAGCCAATAATTGAACGTAGCGCGCTTTCGAATGCTAATAGGCACCTCTTGCTCAATTTTCGTTGCGATACGTTGCTTTACCTTCTGTAGGTGACTTTTATTCCTCCACGACCAGTCTGACTGCGTTGCTTCGTGGCGCAACCATGCCTCCACCCACTCTTTTTCATCGGGTGTGCATAAATCACTAGCATAACGTTCTAACAATAATTTGATTTCCTCTTCGGTCATCTGTTTTTAGTTTTATAATGGTCTTTCTTAGAAGAGTAGCAAAAAAGAAGAAAGTGGTAGATGAAATGAAAAAAAATTTAGCGCTTGCCCAAATTTCATTTTTTTGCGAGAGGACATGCAAAATCAATCAAAAAGAAATTTTATTACGAGCAATAGAACTTAATAATTAGCAAGAGGAACAGCGCGCTATATTGGTCTTTATTAAGCTTAGCGCGGAGTGTTTTGAGTGAATTGTAGATTTGCTTTTTTACCGTCTCATTGGAGATACCGAGTCTTTCTGCAATTTGCTTATGGCTAAGTTGTTCTTTACGGCTTAGAATGAAGATTTCTCGCATTTTATTTGGGAGCTTCTCAATTTCCGCATCAAAAAACTGCTCCAGTCCCTTTGCCATGAAAGCTTCATCCGAAGCACTTGCCAGTTCATCAAAAAAAGATTTAATAGAGCTTAGGTAATTTCGTGTTTCAATGTTACGTCGAATAACTTTCACCGCATTGTTCCGCACAATCGCCAATAAATAATGATCTATATGCTCAATATTTTCTGCACATTTCCGATACTTCCAGAAAGAAACAAAGGCATCCTGCACCACATCTTCAGCGTCATTATCGTCGCCCAAAACACGAACAGCATATAAAAAAAGCTTTTCCCAACAACTGTTGTATAATTCCGCAAAAGCCGAATCATCGCCCAAAATAAAACGCTGCAACAAGGCACGATCTCTTTTTTCGTTCATGGAAGATTAGGTTTACACTGGGTTTTCTATCGTATAGATAGCTTAAAAATATTTTCGAATATATAAAAAATTACCTAGGTGAGTAAGGTCATATTAAAATTCGCATAAAATACGATCTTTGGATAAGGATTTAAATAATAAATATATGCCTTTACACGTTGCTATCACCCGAAAAATTTTACCGGGAAAGGAAGAAGAATTTAAAGAAGCACTTCGTCAATTTTTAGGAGATTCTTTCGCTCATGGTGGCGTGCATGGCGCTTCCATGATCACAGCCCTACCGGGCACAGAAAGTCGGGAGATCGGCATTTTGCGCACATTTAAAGATAAGGCGGAGCGAGACGCTTTTTATGATTCGGCAGCATTTAAGAAGTGGGAGGCCTATGCTTCAACCGTTACAGAAGAACCTGTTTACCGGGAACTAAATGGGCTTGAAGCCTGGTTTCGTTCGCCCGTGCCGCCACCGCGGTGGAAAATGGCCATTGCTACACTGTGCGGTGTTTTTCCTACCAGCATGTTGCTTTCCTTAACAGTAGGTCCTTTGATCAACGATTTACCAATGATGGCCCGCCTCTTTATTATAGCAACTCTAATGGTCGTGCTTTTAACGTGGGTAGTTATGCCGATATTAACTAAACTGATGAAACCTTGGCTCAAGTCGTGAGTGCAAGACATAATAGCAGCTATTTTTCCATCGTCCCAAAGGCAAGTACCGAGGACGATGGATATAGTATCAAGCTAAATTGTTGGGATTGTTCCACCATCAATTACAAATTCCGTTCCTGTAAGGTAGCGGGCACGTGGAGATACTAAGAAACCCACTAATTCGGCTATGTCCTCCGGTTGTGCGGGACTGCCAATGGGTATTCCTCCTAAAGCTTCCATCACGCTTTGCGTAGCTTGTTCTATTGTGCTATTTGCGCTTTCTGCAATGCGTTCCATCATCCTGACTGAGGCGGATGTCATGATCCAACCTGGAGAAACCGTCAATACGCGAACGCCCTTGGATGATACTTCTTTCGAAAGACCTTTGCTATAATTGATCAGTGCTGCTTTAGCTGCTGCATAGGGCAAGGTTGCATCATAAAGTGGTAGTCTGCCCTGGATGGATGCAATATGAATAACAACTCCATGCCCTTGTTCAATCATCTGGGGTAAAAATCCTTTGTCTAACCTTACGGACGCCAACAAATTGGTTTGAATAGCCTCTTCCCAATCTTCATTAGAGAGCGCAGCGAAACCACCGCCAGGGGTTTCAGAACCACCCATATTATTTATAAGCACATCTAGCCGTCCAAATACTGATAAGACCTCTTTCACCACATGTTGAGTACCTTCCCGTTTGCTTAGGTCTGCTGAAATGAAATGAAGATTTTCATTTATTATTTCCGGCTTATTTCTTGCCGTGACGATAACTGTTGCTCCGCCAAGCAGTAGACGTTCGGCTATTGCCCTACCAGCACCCTTTGTTCCACCTGTTACCAAGGCTATCTTACTCGACAATTCGTTATTGAAATCAAAATTCTTTTTCATTATATTTCTTTTTTGCAAAGTTCTGATGTACTGCGAATTCCAGCAAGTACGGAGTTACGAATCAGATAGGGATAAATTACTCCCATATTGTACAATTAGTAACATAGGTTTATTTTTGTCTTATGTACGAAAGAAAAATACTTCCGAGCCTAAACTGTGGTCTTGACTTGATTGGCGAAGTGCTCTATGGAAAATGGAAAATCCGTTTGCTATGGTTTATCAATGAAGGGTATCGGCGTCCGAGCGAATTACAGCGCAAGATTCCGGACGCATCACGCAGGGTATTAAATATGCAGCTAAACGAAATGGAAGACCACGAATTGATTACAAAAAAAATCTATCCCGTTGTTCCTCCAAAAGTTGAATATAACCTAACCAAATTTGGAGAGACATTGATACCGGTTATCGCTACTATCGGTCGGTGGGGAGACGAAAACGAAGAGCGTTTACGGACTGTCATTTTGAAAAAATTTGAATAAAATGTTTGCTATTTTTGTGTGATGCTTACCGAATTCGAAAAATATCTCGCTGCACAGGACTGCCTAACGAACGAGGCGATCCGCCGGATCAGTAGCCTAGCTATTCCGAGAACGCTACGTCGTAACGAGTTCATACTCCGCACTGGAGAAATTTGCCGGCATAAAATATTTATCGTAAAGGGCTTGCTGCGAACCTTTAATACCACAGTAGAGGGCAATGAGCACATCTTACAATTTTCACCCGAGCTGACATGGACGCTGGATGTGGAAAGCTATGACCAGCAGGTACCTTCCCGTTTCAGTATTGATGCCATAGAAACGAGTAACATTTTGCTCTGGCATCGTAATGATTTCAACAGACTATTAGCCGAAATTCCGGCATTCAAACAATTAGCCGACCAGATCATTGTACGAAATGTCTACCGCAGTCGGCAACGCATGCTCACCATCTTAAGTGCCACACCAGAAGAGAAATACGCAGACTTTATCCAGAGCCACCCTAATTTCCGATCGCGACTGCCTTTACGTATGATCGCAGCTTATCTAGGTATATCGCTCAAAACCCTTACCCGTATCCGTCACGCGCAGCTTCAACGCTAAATGAAAGTATGGTCAAATGACCTTGTTTAGCCATCTGCAATCGTTCAATTTTGTAAGAAACAAAATGTAATTCTATGCGTGTATTTGTAACTGGAGCCTCAGGATTTGTGGGCTCCGCCATTGTACAAGAGCTTTTGCAGAACGGACATGAGGTGCTCGGCCTAGTTCGTTCAGATCGAGCAGCCGAACAACTAACAATTGCTGGCGCAGCAAGCTATCGAGGAGATGTGAACGATCCGGCTGCCCTCCAACATGGGGCCAGCACCTGTGATGCCGTCATCCATACAGCCTTTAATCATGACTTTTCGCAATACAAGGCCAACTGCGAGGCCGACCGTCAGGTAATTGAAACACTAGGCGAAGCGCTTTCCGGTTCGGATAAGCCGCTTATCATTACTTCCGGCATAGGTCTTCTGCACTATGAGCATCTGCTTACGGAGGACGACCCGCTGTCGGCCGGTTCCGACGTCATTCCAAGGGCCGCTTCGGAAGAAGCCGCACAAGCTGTGGCCGCCAAAGGCGTTGATGTGTATACCGTGCGTTTACCAGCAAGCGTACATGATAGGGGCGATCATGGCTTTGTGCCACTTGTGATTGGCCTTGCTCGCGAAAAAGGTGAATCAGCCTATATAGCCGAGGGCAACAATCAATGGCCAGCGGTACACCGCTCGGATGCAGCCGTGCTCTATCGGTTGATCGTAGAAAAACGCCCGGCACTCAAAGTATTCCATGCAGTAGCCGAAGAAGGTATTCCTTTCCGGAAAATTGCGGAGGAGATTGGCGAAGGCCTAAAGCTGCCTGTAGTTAGCAAAACCGGTGATCATGCTGCTGCACACTTTGGTTGGTTTGTCCATTTCGCTGGTTTAGACTGCGCTGCCTCCAGTAAGAAAACGCGCGAAGCCTTAGGCTGGGAAACAAAAGCTACCGATCTGCTTACAGACATCGCCACAGCGGGTTATTTGGTTAATTAATAAATAGCTAAGGGTGTCTAAAAGGGTCAGTAAGCAGACCTTTTAGACGCTCTCTCTACTCCATCATTTATTTTCATCTTCATTGAGCGCTTGAGCCAACGGAAAATCTATCGGTACTGTTAATGTTTTTGCCGTTAAATTGCTGATAATATTCTCACCCATTGCCTGCAAGGCGTCCACGAGATTTTCACGTGTATAACCAGCTTCGAAAAAAGCCGCTAATTCAGTGGTGAGACCCAGATTTGTTTTTTCTGCCAGCCGTTTCACCAAGCCTGCCAAAGCATCCAACTTAGGGTCAAAATCCGCTTTCCCCTGTCTAACCTGTATGATCTGTTCCTCATCGAAGCCATTCAACTTAGCAATCATCGTATGTGCACTCAAGCAATAAAGCGATTTATTCACCTCTGCCATCACCAAACTGATCACTTCCCGCTCCCTTAGTGAGAGTGATGTTTTTCTATTATGAAAGGTATAAAAGGTGCCAAATGCAGATGCCGAGTGCATCATATACAAATACAGATTTGGAACATGACCGAGCCTTTTACCAAAGTATTCAACGTAATTCCTATTTGCTTCACTTAGCGTCGCGCTATCTGGAATTTTTATTTGTACCATTACCTTGTATTTAATCGTTTTCTTCTATTGTCCTGAATTCAGTAATGTTGTTACCCGTATTTAGTTTGAAATAACGGCTAAAATGGGCAGGGCTTTCAAAACCCAGCTCATAGGCTATTTCTTTAGCAGACTTATCAGTATAATGTAAGTAACGCTTCGCTTCCAAAATGATCCGGTCACGGATAAGCACAGACGGCGCGGGCTGCTTTAGCAAGGCAAACACATTGCTCAACGTCTTAGGCGACTTGTTCAATGCAGCAGCATAAAATCGCACCTCATGTTCTTGCTTGAAATTTCCTTCCAATAGCAGCGAGAACTTACGCACAAGGTCCATCTTCTCGTCCGGAAATAAGCGGTAGCTTTCGCTCTGCTGCTTCGCTATACGCGTGGTTTTAATAATTACCCTTTTCAGCAAGGTGCGTAGCATTTCTCCCTGGAAATTATCCCTCACCTGCAGCTCATCAGAAAATGCTTTTTCAAGATAGGCTATCTCCGCCGCTTCTCCAGGCTCTAGGGTAATAAACATCGGGTGCTGAATACCGTAGAACAGAAAGCCCACACAACCTACCTCCGCATCGTGGTCAAGGATACAGTAAAACTCCCGATTAAACTGCCAAGCTATCAATGCTTCCGGGTGTTCAAATGAAAAATGCTGATTAGAGACCAGTGGTAGTATACAGAACCCAGGCATTGTATAAGTAATTTCATCTATAACAACTTTTTGCGCCTTTCCCTTATTATAGATAAAGGTATTGATAGGATAAGGCGCAGGATTACGTAACCCTTTACCTCCTAGCTGCCTGTTATTGATATGCATAACAAAGCGGCCGAGCGTTGCTTTCTCATTGTATTCGCTAATCATTTTTTAATTCACTGTAAGGGAGCCTTATTGCTAACATTATCACTTTGATTTTGCCTGTTGACCAAAATCAATTAATTTATCCCCATTCACAAAGCCCACCTGCCGCATCACCAATTTACCATTCGGATTGAAGAAAAGCAAGGTGGGGTAAGCTGTTACAGCCCACTGCTCGGCGAGCGATATACCTTCACCTTTCTCCATATCTAATGTGTAGTTAACGAAGTGTGCATTGAAATAGTCTGCCGCTTTCTCCTCTTTAAAGGTTTTTGACTTAAGCAATTTACAAGGACCGCACCAAGACGTATAAGCATCTACAAAAATATACTTACCGCTTTTTTTTGCCTCGGCAAGCACGTCCTGCCATTTACCAGTTGAAAAGGCAATCCCCTCCTCTCCCATCGCTTTTTCCTTCTTCTGTGCGGACGAATATTCTACGCCTAAAACCAGTAACAATGCTAAAACCAGTAAGGCAGTTTTCGTTTGAAAAGAACCGATTAAACCTCTCATATTATAGTTCGTTATAGATTTTTTGCGCAACAACCTTGAGTAAATCAGGATTGAGACGTTGTTTAAAATCCGGGTTGATGTATTCAAAGTGTATCGCTCCTTTCCTATCCAGAATAAACACCGAAGGTACAGGGAGCAAAAGATCTACATCCATACCGCCAGTGGTTTTTGGCAACATTTCCCAATAACCTTTGGGCGCTTTATATGCAAGGCCAAAACCTTTGGATACATTCAGATCAGCGTCAGAAAGCAAGGTGTAGCCTAATTCTTCTTTGCTGGCCGACTCCATTAACCCTTCCGGTTTATCGGTACTAATGGCAATCAATTGATAGCCCGCCTTTTCAAGTTCAGGAGCTATTTCCTGCAAGCCGGAAAGTTGTTTGGAGCAATAAGGGCACCAACCACCTCTGTAAAAAATTAAGATCGTTGGTTTATGTGACACCGCTTTATTTAGATCAAAATCTTTTCCCGCTGCATCTTTCAGCACTACCATTGGAATAGACTCTCCCGTAAGTAAGGGACTTATATCTTCCGGTTTTTCTGGGATAGCATATGCCATTATGTGGTTGCCCCCCTTCATACCCGCTTCCATTTGCTGCTCAGCCTTCATTTGGTTCTGTGCTTTTCCTATGGATGGAGCCATTAAAAGGCTCATAATGAAACATATGAGCGCCAATTGGATACTACTAAAATTCATTGTTTTTCGTTTATTATGTGTTTTGTCCTATATAATATCATTCAACTTACGCCAGTTTCTTTGCTAAGGGAAAGTCTACCGACACTTGTGTTACCGCATGCAACAGATTACTGATTGTCCGATCGCCAATAAGCATGAGTAAATCTATCAAATTCTCCTTTGTATAACCAGCATCAAAAAAGTTTTGAAGCAAACCTGCATCAATATGGCCACGTTTTTCTGTAATGGCCTTCGCTAACTTCACTAGCACATCCAACTTCACATCAAAAGGAGCAGAACCTGCTCGTATCAACATCGATTGTTCTTCCGATATACCAGTATTTCTTGCCATCATTGTATGTGCGCTAAGACAGTAAATGCAAGCATTTACTTCACTCACCACTAAATTAACGGCTTCCATTTCTTTGCTGCTAAGCGAAGTGGGGCTTCCTTCTAATTTTAAGTACGCCTCCAATGCATTTGCCGAGTATGCTAATACGTTGTACAAATTAGGAATCTTTCCAAATGAATGTTCCATTTGCTCGAAGAGTTGTCGATTTTTGCCTGATACCTCTTCTTTTCTTAATATGCTAAATACTTTTTCCACTGAGATTATTGCCTAAAATAAATGAGGTACATTATTTAAAATACCTCATTTATATTTTTCTCTTTTTACTGAATTGTCACTTTTATGATATTGGGTATGGTGGGCAATGTCGTAAAGGCGTTCGGGTTCGGAACCTCCTCAATAACCTTGCTTTCTTCTAAAGGAGTACCCGCTAGATTGAACTGGGTGATGCCTGCCCCAGGAAATTGGTTTATGGCGGTACCGTTATCGAATAAACCTACAGAGGCAGAAATGTCGCCTTTCTGCGTTGCATCTACGCCGTTCTCTTTGGAAGCAAAAAACCAGTCGTTAGAAAACCCATACATCGTAGCAATAGCGATCCGGTCGTTCTCTTCGACGTGCAGTTCCTGGGAAACGCTGCTACCTGCTTGGTCACCTATTTTGGGTAAGAGCACAGTGGAATTGGCTGCCGGCAATACATATACTTCTTTCACGCCGTTCACCGTTTTAAGGTATTCGGCCAATCCGCTGGCATCACCTTTTTGCGCCAATTCTTTCAAGCCCTTACCACGATCTTTCTCCCCGGTTTTATAGATGGGATTCTCGATACCATTATAAACCACTACCAATACCGGCGAAAGCGGTGTAAAAATACCCGTCTGACCTTTGATGTATTCCCCTAAAACACTGTTATCACCCATTTCAGCAATATTGGTTAGGCCATTCACGCTTGGTTTGCCCATTTCATACAAGGGATTTGGGTTCAATAGATTCCCTCCCGCGATATAGGAAATGGCCCACACACCTGGGCTAAACGGCGTTGGGTTGCCCGTGCCTCCAGAAATATTTGCGATGGTCAATGTAAAGGTTGAATTCCCCTCGTAATGCAACGTCACCTTCATAAGCGCCGAGGCGGCAGCATAGCTGTTACCCTGTGCATCCGCTCCGGCGACTTCGGTGATATTTTGTGCGGTCGCTTCTGCCGTTCCGGGATGTACCACATTAGCACCTGGAACCTGGTTCATACGGGTGCCATTGTCCCACAACTTAATCTGGTTAGACACCTCTCCTTCAATCGGTGTACCATCCTCTTCATATAAGTTAATGCCCGGATTGGCCGGAGCAAAGAACAGGTCGTTTGACCAGCCATACATAGTAGCAAACGAAACGGCTTGCCCTTTTGCTGCTGAGAATTGAAAAGAAATGGATTCTCCAGGCATAATCACGGGCGAGGCACCGTCATTTTGAAAGGTTCCTGATTCTACCAATGGCTTAGCATCGAGCACATTTTCAACCGTAATAGTGGCGGCGGCTGTCATTTGCGGAGACTTGTCGTCATCCTTATTGCAAGCCGCCATGAAAAGCGGCAATGATGCCAAGGATAACCAAACTAATTTTTTGCGATTCATAATCAATGTTTTATTTTTCCTTATATAGTATACCGCAAAAGTAAATGCTCCGTTAGCGCCCAAGGTATCTGAACTTCCCGTTGTATTGACTATACTTCCCGAACACCTTATTTTTGCTGAGGCGTTCATAACGCCCCACCATAAATCACCGCAGCTACTTGTTCGGATAATGCATAAAATATTATC
>DATMSZ010000084.1:0-1979 GCA_035565175.1 Pseudosphingobacterium sp. | reverse complement strand
GGATTCCTACAGATCTGTAGGAATCCCTCTTATTTTATGTATACTACATTTGTCAAAGTAAGTTCTTGAATGAAGGTTGAGGAGAGATATCATTAACATCGCGAAACTTGAACACAAAAATGGGTACTTATGAAAAAGCCTAATTTATCTAAGCTTATTCAAAAAGGTAAATCATCGTCTTTGTTTTCATTAAAATCTACCGTGGTAGAGCTTGGATCTGGTGAACTTCCACTAACGGGCCTGTTATCACCGTTCGTTGGACTGGGTTCAAAATCGCTTTTTCTACCAAGCATCGTAAAATTCTCAGCTACTATCTCCGTTGTATAACGTTTCACACCCTCTCGATCTTCATATGATCTTGTACGCAGCTTGCCTTCAATATACACAAGCTTCCCCTTTTGAAGGTATTTGGCGGCAACGTCTGCAAGTCCTCTCCACATTACAATATTATGCCATTCAGTCTGTTCTATTTTTTTTCCGTCCTTATTGAAGGTCTCCGATGTAGCCAAAGGAAAACTTGCAACGGATACGTTTCCATCTAAGTGGCGAACCTCGGGATCCTTGCCTAAGTGTCCAACCAAAATAACTTTGTTAATTCCTGACATAGCTTATAAGTGTTAGTTATTGCAAATTGTAATCTCTTAAAAATGCGAAAATTAATTTAGGTTTAGCTAATGTATCTAAATCTTTTAATAAAACATAATCCCACTCACCTTTTTTATTTGAGTCTTTTGAAATTTTAGATACTTCTAAGAAAGTTGCATAAATGTTCTGGTGACTTAAGACGTGTTTTTTAGGAGTGCGTATGATATTCAATTCTGCCTCTTCTCCAAATAACCCAATAAATTCTTTCGAATTTTTTAATTCTGTTATTGAAAGGGGTACTTTCTGCTCGATCAATGGAAACTCATACATGTTCTCCCAAATATCTTTTGGCCCTCTTTTTCTTATTGCAATGCTGTCGTTCTTTTCCTCCATAATGATGAAGTAATAGAAGTATCTATCCTTGGATGTGCGGCCTTTTATTTTAACAGGTAATAAATTTACTTTGTTTGTTTTTTTTGCATAGCAGCCGGCATTTAAAGGGCAAATTTCGCAATTAGGTTTCTGCGGTTTACATTGTAACGCACCGAATTCCATTACAGACTGATTGTAGATTGCTGGATATTATTTATCGAGCATTTCCTGTGCCAGGTCATAAAAGATTTTTTTGCCTTTGGGAGTGTTTATCGGCTCTTCAACACCAAAGTATCTTGATAACACTCGGAAGACATTTCCATCTAATACTGGTTTCGCCTCGTTTGCTGAAAAAGAGGCTATAGCTGCCGCAGTATAATCACCAATTCCTTTAAGCTTTATCAACGTATTATAAGCAGTGGGGAATATGCCGTTGTAATCTTCCATGATCATTTTTGCTGCTTTGTGCATATTTCTGGCTCTCGAATAATAACCCAGACCTTGCCATAACCTTAATATCTCTCCTTCCTCTGCGTAAGCAAAAGCGGCTATGTTTGGATATTGTTCCACAAAACGATAGAAATAGGGCAGGCCTTGCTCTACGCGTGTTTGTTGCAAAATTATTTCCGATAGCCAAATAATGTAGGGGTCGTTTGTATGACGCCAAGGTAAATCTCTTTTATTAGCCTGATACCAGTTGATTATTTCCTGTGAAAATGACATGCTGCAAAAATAGTTATTAGTTGTTTGTTATTGGTTATTCGTTATTGGTTATTCATTATTGGTTATTCATTATTGGTAGCAAGACATCAGTATCAAGAGATTGTTAGTTATGAGTTATCCGTTACGAGTTGTGAGTATGAAGGACTATAAGCTTTCCGCCCTTTAAATGCATACATTTGGTTGTTTCGCAATCCCTTAAGACATAGCTAAATAGTTTATTTTTTTGCTTAAAAAGGATAGGTTATAGATATTTTACAGAAAAATTAATGTTTTATTTTTGTAAATCATTTAAAAGCAAT
>DATMSZ010000083.1:0-2664 GCA_035565175.1 Pseudosphingobacterium sp. | reverse complement strand
ATAATAAAATCGAATATTGGAAACAAGAATATGATTTTTAGGGATAACAAAAAAGGCCGTTTACGGCCTTTTTTGTTATCCTATTATAATATAATATTAAACTAATTTTTCGAGTGCGACTTTAATGCGCCTTAATGCTTCTATTAATTGCTCATCAGAAGCTGCATAGGATAACCTGATGCAATCATTGTTTCCGAATGAATCTCCGCCCACCGTAGCAACGTGTGCGTCATTCAAGAGGTATAAAGCTAAATCCGAAGAGTTTGCAATGACATTGCCATTTGAATCTTTTCTTCCAAAAAAAGCACTTACATCTGGGAAGAAATAAAATGCTCCCTCCGGAAGGTTTACTTTTACATCAGCTATTTCTTTTAGTCCATTGTAAACAAGCGTCCTGCGTCGTTCAAAAGCTTTCTTCATTTCCAGCACACTTTCTAATCCGCCTTCGTAAGCAGCAATACCAGCCCTTTGTGCGATTGAACAGGTGCCTGAAGTGGTTTGACCCTGCAGTTTGTCATTAGCTGCTGCAATTTCCTTGCTTGCCGCCAAATAGCCTAAACGCCAGCCAGTCATTGCGTATGATTTAGAAAAACCATTTATCAAGATAACCCGATCTTTAATACTATCAAATTGGGCAATTGATTCATGCTTACCTTTAAAATTGATATGTTCATAAATCTCATCAGATATGATGTAGACTTGCGGATATTTTTCGAATACTTTAGCTAAGCCGGCCAATTCCTCTTTACTATAGACGCTTCCTGTTGGATTACAGGGTGAGGAAAACATAAATAACCTTGTTTTCTCTGTGATGGCATCTTCTAGTTCTTGAGGTGTTATTTTGAAATCGCTTTCAATACTAGTGTTAATAAAAACGGATTCACCTTCAGCTAATTTTACCATTTCAGAATACGAAACCCAATAAGGGGTAGGGATGATTACTTCGTCGCCAGGGTTTATAACACATAAAATAGCGTTAGAAAGTGATTGCTTTGCACCCGTAGATACTACAATTTGAGAAATATCATAGTCCAAACCATTCTCTTCCTTGAGTTTTTGTACAATCGCTTTCCTTAATTCCGGATAGCCCGGTACCGGGGAATAACGTGTATAATTCTCGTCAAGTGCATTTTTAGCTGCTTGCTTAATGTGATCCGGTGTGTTGAAATCAGGTTCACCTACACTTAAACTTATAATATTGGCGCCCTGGGCAGCCAATTCCCTACCTAACTTGGTCATCTTTAAGGTGGCCGATTCTGATAGGTTATTTATCCTTTCTGATAATTCTGATATTGTGTCCATTAATGTACAAACCTACTATAAAATTTTGCTAATTTAAATTTCACAAGTGTGTTTTTGTCGTTTTTTTTCAAATATAGTAATTATGGTATGAAAAATTCAATGTTTATTATTTTTTATTAGCGAAAGATCAATGATGTGCTTTGTTTAATGGTATGGACGCAAATGTTAGCCGCTTATTGGTTGCTGCTTATTTTTTTACCTTTGTTGTCTATTTTTCAGCATAGTGAAAAAGCAAAAGAGAATTATTTTATATTCATTAACCGCAGGGATCGTTTTGATGCTGTTTAAGTTTACAGCCTACCTTATAACGCATTCGAATGCTATTCTTACGGATGCTGTGGAAAGCATAGTGAATGTCATTGCAAGTGGATTTGCTTTTTATAGCATATATTTATCAGGGCAACCGAAAGATGAAAACCATCCTTATGGACATGGTAAAGTTGAGTTTTTTTCTGTTTTCTTAGAAGGGGGACTTATATTCATCGCTGGATTATTAATTGTAGGTAAAGCCTTTTATAATATTCTTTTTCCAGAAGAAATCGAAAACTTAATAGAGGGTATCGGAATTATTGCTTTCACCGGAGTAATAAATTTTTCTTTAGGTACCTATATGGTAAAGCAAGGAAAGAATTTGAATTCACTTACAATTATTGCCGATGGCAAGCATTTACAAATTGATTCGTATAGTACTCTTGGGTTGTTAATTGGGTTGCTTTTGTTACACGTTACGAAGATACATCAAATAGACGCGATACTTTCCTTAGGATTAGGAGGATATATTTTATACAGCGGTTACAAACTATTACGTAAATCGATTGGTGGTTTAATGGACGAATCCGACTTTGAATTGATAGATAAAGTTGCAGAGGTGTTGAATAGTTATCGACAAGATTCATGGATAGATGTACATAATTTGCGTGTACAACGGTACGGGCATGAGCTTCATGTCGATTGTCATATAACACTACCTAATTACTATAATTTAATAAAGGTACACGAAGAGGTTTCCAAAGTGGATCAAATAATAAATAAGCATGTACATGGAGATACAGAATTATTTATTCACGCTGACCCTTGTTTGCCCGAATGCTGCCATTATTGCCGGATGAAAGATTGCCCTATTAGAAGTGAGGAAAAAAGAATAGACATTACCTGGGATGCGGCAATTGTTGTGAAAAATAAAAAGCATTTTCAACGATCAACACTTTAACCGATTTTTCTTTAAAACATATTACCTTTCTAGCGGTTATTTAATTGTTTAATTAATTTGCCTCAAAATGAATAATTTTTTTAGAGCTCTAATTGCAGGATTCACCGCTAAAAAACTGGGAGGAGGGTGCTTGTCCACCATTATAATCTTTG
>DATMSZ010000082.1:0-23900 GCA_035565175.1 Pseudosphingobacterium sp. | reverse complement strand
GTTTATTATAATTTAATATTTATTAGCGTTATTATATTTAACTCCAAGGGTTCTCTTTATAAGAGATCATTATTAGTTATTGGTTGTCCGTCGCACAATGCCCCAATGACAAATTAATTATTCCTTGTTTTTAACTTAATGAAAGACGATCTCAGTGAGTTTTTTATTTATATTTTTTGGTTTTCTGGCTTGGTTATTTTAATGTTTTAGTTTGACAATGCTAATGTAATTAAGTGTTTTATTATTTGCAAGGGAATAATGAGAAGTTATTTCGTCGCTTTGTCTTAACACAAACCAACACAAAAGTCAAGACTGTCTAACTCTCGCTAAAAATCAGTTCTTACCCGCAGTTCTGTGGAGTCGCTCTCCTCATTACCCTCTCTTCGCTTCTTCACAGCCCTCTAATCTTTACCGCTAACTGAATTTTCTTCACGCTCATTCTAAAAGGTCGTTTTGTTCGAATGCGCAGGAGCTCCGTTTGACTTGCCAGTGACCCTATAATAAAAAAGCCATGCATCTAAAAATGCATGGCTTTTTTATTCGTATACCAATTAACTTTATAGTTTTTCTACTACCTCTAAAGGAAGCTTTAAACTCTCAGCTATTAAATGATTAGCAACTCCAGACTGCTTTAATAATTTTGCAGAGTCTAGCTTTTCTCGTTCTGCTCTGGCCCGTTCTTCTTTTCTAATTGTATCAAAAGCATTCTGGGTATCCCATTTCGCCTTTAGGCTTGCTTCGTACGCCATACGTTCCTCCTTTTTCAATTTTGACACTTCTCCTATCTTAAAGATAAGCTTAAAAACGCGCTTATCCAAAAATTTGGGAACCTTATCCATATTGCTCATGTGTTTGAGCAGATAGAACCATTTATCCCTTTCACTTTCCAGTTCCTCTTCTTCTTTTACAAAATTAGGTAACTCTATGAATTTAAAGCCCAGTTTTTTGTAAAAAATTTCTCCTGTACTTTTATTGCAAAGGGCTATATCATGGAAATAATGCTTTTTCTGCGCTTCATTCATATGGAACTCAAGCAGAGCAATCAGAAAAACTTCTGGAAGCTGATAGCTATTGAAGGCTTTTCCCTTCGGTAATTGACGTTGAATCAAACGGGAGGTGTAATACAGAGCTCTGTCTTTAAAATACTCTTGTCGGATACGTTGCATTTCGATTATGAAGTACTCGCCATTGCTCCCCCGGCAATGCAGATCGAAGATTACTCTTTTATCCGATGTATCATCTCCGTCATGCTCAGTCGGGCCGTATTCCAGGTCTTCAATACGCCTTTCGCCTTCAAAAAGATCGTTCAGAAATTCAATCAGTATTTCTTTGTTGGGCTCACTTCCGAAATAATGCCGGAAGCCATAGTCGCTCAATGGATCAATAAACTTTCCCTGTTGGGGATAGGTTTCTTTGGTCATGGGTTAATAGATTTTGGTTTTCGTAAAGATACTGAAAATCTATTAATTTAGCTAATATTTTTAGTAAAAATTTAACAAAAATATTAAGGTGAGAATCTCTACTTGTCCAAATCTGTGATTTATGTTGTATACCTAAAAAGCAGTTATTGCAAGCCCTATCAATAAGACAATAATGATTATAGTTTTTTTCATTGATATTTTAGTTCAGTTAGCTTCTCATAATTCATTTAAAGCAAAGCTATATAGACTATAGATGGTTCTGGATGATAGACGACATAGTACACCATGATTTTGGTCATACTAAACGTCTCTGTTGTTTTAATTTTTAATAGATCATTCATTATGACGATAATCATTTATAAGGTTGAGCCAGATCACTCACTAGATGAGTATGGCAAACTACCTTTGAAATGAAGATCAAAACATAAGATCATGATACGGAAGACAATGAAAGCAGCTATTCTCCATACGTTCGGAAAAATCACCACAAATAGCAGAAGCCTTAGTGGAACATGCAAACTCTAATAATACCATGAAAAAACGCTATTTAACTTTGATTTTTATAGGATTAAGCTTAACTGGCAATGCTTTACAGCAGACGGTTTATTTAACGCTGGATGATGGACCACTTCCTGAGAGCAAATGTATTGATAGCCTGGTGAGAAAGGATCAGATTAAAGTTAACATATTTGCTGTAGGAAGTAATCTGGCAAGTAAAACAGGAAGAGAAAATTATACGCTTTATAAAAGCAATCCCTATATCAAAATTTTCAACCACAGCTATAGCCACGCCAATGACCATTATAAAAAGTATTATCAGGATGCCGATGCCGTATTAAAAGATTTTCAAAAAAACGATTCACTTCTGACGCCGTTTTTCCCTATCGTACGAATGCCGGGCAGAAATATGTGGCGTGTAGGCGGACGTAGCAGAAACGATATCAACAGTGGTATTGATGCCCCCAACCTATTGGCTGCAAGCGGCTATACCGTTATCGGCTGGGATGTGGCTTGGCTGCAGGATAGCTTGACAAAAGAACCGATTATCAATGCCTTTACGCTAGCAAACATTATTGATCGTAGACTGCAAAATGGGAGCACTTTCAAGAAAGGTCATTTGGTGCTCCTGCTGCACGATCAGATGTTCTGTTCTGTTATTATGGTAGACGAATTAAAAAAATTAATCGGAGAAATCAACCGAAGGCATTTACAGCTCGCTTACCTCGATAGCTATCCCTTATTTTAATCCATAAAAGATAGAAAAATAAATAGAAATACTATGAAAAGAGTAAATAAAACAGCTATTCTTCTTAAAAGGTTGACAATGAAAGAGTGCAATAAGATCTTCCAACTTTCACAGAATGCAATCATACTAGGCGATTTTTTACTAGACCTACAATTACAAGAGAAAAATCCCGTAGAATTTACCCAGCGGCTATTATGGCTCAGCAAGGGTATTTACGGCATCCGGCTGTGTCATGAACCTGAAAAAATTATCGGTTACGCTTTGTTTTATAAGCTCGGCAAAACCTATTATGAAGGTCTCTGTATTCTTCCGAGTTATTACCATCCATTGGTATTAGATCAGGCACGTGAGCAGCTAGCTGAACTGGCCAAGTTTTGTTACGGAGTACGGTATTTTGAAAAAGAGAAAACTATACATCCAAATAAATATAATAAGCTTTTAGAAGGCACCTCTATTTAAGGTGTCTTCTAAAAGCTCTCTCACAAACAAGCGATAAGCTTGTTTTTAATCTTTTTACGGCACATATAGTTGAATAGCATCTATGAAATTCTGAATCAAACACTTATATCTAGCAGCATGGTGGGCATATGATTACCGACTCGCTGTTGAACCGTTATTAAAGTCAATCTTCAAAAAAAGCATGTTCCGGGTAGCCTATCTTAATCTTATTATCGACAAAAGAAATACCCGGTGCTCCCCATGCAACCGTTTCGGCCGCTTCTTTTTCAAATAAGGAACGGACAGTTCCTTTCAGCGTAGCCCTTCCTTCGACAATATCGATGGTAATATTTTGTGCATCGATGCTTGCATTCCGTTGAAATGCTGAAGCTATTTTGTTTCGGATATCCGAAGGGGTAGCTTTTGGTTGAATTGTAATTGAACTAACTACCGAACGAACACCTACAAGATTCTCTATTGCTTTTTTTGCATTATCACGCTGATATGCCCATTCAACCGTTCCTTCGAGCTTAACAATGCCATCTTCCACCTTAATTTTTATTTTACCTTCTTGTACAGCTTCGTGTTGTTTGAGCGTATTAACTACGGCTTCCGCAATTTCAGCATCGGTTTTACGATCTTCCGGAAAAAAAATAACCTGGATATCTTCGGCTAATGCTTTTACGCCAGACACTCTACGAGCGGCTCGCTCGGCGGCCATTTTCTTTGAATAATTACGTACTTCTCCAGATAGCGTTACCACACCATCTTTTACTATTACGCCTATTGAGGCGGCATCTAATATTGGATCCCATTGTAATTCTTCCATTACATCTTTTTGAATTTCTAAATCCGTTTTCATTTTTTTATATTTTTAGAACTTATCTATATACTTATTTGGTTATTACCTTCGGAACATCAAGTTGCTTTACGGCAATTTGATGTTCTAAGACATGTTCTTTGAGTTTGAAGCATCTGCCATCATTGGTTTAATTTTCCGAAATGTTTCTTGTAATTTATAGAGGTATCCAAGCTCCTGTTTATTTCGACCTGCATGCGACGAAACAATTCTTCTGGCAGAATTGAACACGTTCTCCGCGAGCTTTTGATCCATAAAAGCGGGATGTTCAATAATGAAAGAACTAAACCTTTTGAAAGCGAACGCAGCGGTTGGGCGCACGTCTAATAACCAGTCTAATTTCGTTTCAATTTGATATGCCGCATTAGACCCATCCTTATCGAAAGATGGCTCTAAATCTAACCAAACCTCCTCTAGAAGCGTCTTTATGGAGGCTACTTCTCCTTTATTGATATCTCCATCACAACAAGATAACGTGTAAAAAAGAAAAGCGAGGTTTTCGTAAAATTTAGTCCACAGCTCTGGTGTGCGCATCATTATTAATAATGTCTATAAGTTGAAGTTAAACCGATAATAAACACAAAAGATGACAATATGAGGAAAACGGAGCGCCCCTTTTGCAGGACGCCCTTATCAGCACTAAATTAACATGGGATGAATTGCGCTATGAAACCTGTACAGTTTTTTTATTGGCAGGCGCTTTACTCGATTTCTTTAATTCAATTGTTAAAAGACCGTCCACATACTTTGCCTTAATGTCATCCTCTTTGACATTATCAGGCAAACTGAACATACGTGTGAATTCTTCACAACGAAATTCATGTCGAGTATAATTTTCTTTTTCTTCTTTTTCCTCACTTTTGTTTTCAGCACTAATAGTAATCATACTGTTTTCAATTGCGATTTTAAAATCATCTTTACTGTAACCGGGCACTGCCAACTGTAATTCATACTTGTTTTCCGTATCACGGATGTTCACCGGAGGCATTGCTGCTTGGCTAAAAAATGGTTTTTCAAAAAACCTGTCGGTATTCCAGAAGTCTTCCATCATTGATTTCATTGATGGGAAATTTGTTGATTTCACTAAATTTGACATAACATAATTTTTAAAGATTTAATACCGAAATTCTTAAAAAGATTAACATTAACCTATGATTTTCGTTAACCATTTTTATGATGTTTGTCATCAAACATATTTGTGAAAGCCGAGCCTTAAATACCTTTTATGACATAGCAGTTATAAATTTTTGAGAGGCCACAGACCTAATCGTCAAAAGAGAACTCGGGCTCTTCGATAACTAAATTATTTTTGACATGAAAAATACCGGGTGCTGCCCAACATGCGGCTTCTGCATCATCTTTTTCTGCAAAAGACCGGACAGTGCCTGTAAGAACAACTTCAGTACCATCAACATGAACTTTAATTTGTTTTGCATCAATGTTGGCACTGCGTTGAAAGGCGGCACTAATTTTTTTCTCTACATCAAAAACTGTAACTTTCGACTTAACGACTATAAGATTCATTACGGAGCGTACGCCGGATAGGTTTTCGACCGCTCTTACTGCATTGCGCCGCTGATATTCCCATTCTACCTCTCCTTCAAGTTTCACAACCCCATCTTCCACTCTAACCTTAATTTTATCGTCCAGGATCACGGTATTCCATTTAAGACTATACACAACTGCTTCTGCAATTTCAGTATCTGTCTTTTCATGATTTGGCAGAAAGGATATCTGTATATCTTCCGCAAATGCTTTTACTCCAGATACTCTTTTTACTGCTGTTTCTGCAGCGAGCTTTTTGGAATAACTATCTAGGGTGCCCGAAAGTGTCACCACCCCATCCTGTACAGCTACGCCAATTCTGGGGGCGTCTAATAATGGCTCCCATTGTAGTTCGGCCATTACATCTCTTTGAATTTCAAAATCTGTTTTCATTGTTAAAAACTTTAATGTTAATACTGCGATAAAGATATTTTAAGCGTGGTTTCGTTAAGAAGAGCCTTGTCATAACAGCCTATGATTTTAATCATCAAATGGCTCGGAAAGAGCGATCTTAATAAAAAAAGAGTTACGACAGCACTTCCTTTCTAAAAACAAGCATCGGCCATTTTGCAAGGGAAGAAAGTGCAGCAGCATTACTCGCGGTGAATAATCTTTCAAATAGATCACGCTGTTGATCGGTGAACATAATCATGATAGAAGGGTTTATCTTTTTTACCATTTTAAGAAGATGCTCCATCAGACTTAAGCTAAAGTCGTAGTTCTCCTCATAGAAACGTATTGATTTAGCCGGAATTTTTTGAATAGCATCTTCAACTAGCACTTTTTTATTTCCAGTTATATCGGATGGGAGCCTAAAATGTAGAGTTTCGATCTTCAACTGAAGCGGGTGGGCAAAATTGACAACCATTTTAAGCTCTCTTTCGAAATTTGATAAATCAGAAGCGTAAAGTACATTTTTAATCTTTTTTCTCCTATATCCGGGTGGTATAACCATTACAGGAATTGCTGATTCTTGTATTAATACTTTTGAAACACTACCGAATAATTTTCTGTGCCAGCTTGCCCCTCTCCTACTTATACAAATAAAACTGCATTCATGAAGCAGTGCATATTCTATGATGTGATGCGGCAGAAAGAGCGATTCTTGAATGTAATAGTTAAGCTGGAAGTCAGTGATATCGATATCTCCTGCAACAACTTTAACAAAATCAGTAAGCGCAACTAGCGATTTTTGATGCTCGCTATCCGCAAACGAATTATATGTTGTATCATTCCATGTAGGTTTTTTTAAATGGTATCCATAAAAGAATGTTAATTCACATTGGTACTGTAACGCAAGCTGCAAAGCAAAACGTATTCCTGCCTTGGAATTTGTTGACAGATCGGTTGTGACAAGTATTTTCATGTTTTTTGGGTATCTACGTTCATTGTTTTAAAAAGTCGAAAAGCATCTTTTTTATTAAATAGTTGCGTACCGATATTTAGTGTTGCAGCAGTACCGCATGCCACACCAAATTTTACCACTTCTAAGAGCTCTTTCTTCCTTTGCAGCATCCAAACCATACCACCAACCATACTATCACCTGCTCCTACAGTGCTTAATTTCTCCACATGAGGGGCGGGTATTTCCTCATAATGATCTTGCGTAATTAATATAGCTCCCTGCTCACCAAGCGAAACAACCAATACTTTGCAAAAGCCTTTGTTAATGATTTCTTTGGCTATCTCCTTTACTTCGTCGCGCTCGATATGCTCTTCTCCGACCAGGCCAGCGAGTTCTGAAAGATTAGGTTTTAGTAGGTAGACACCCTCTTGCGCCACAAGTTGTAAAGCGCTACCCGACACATCCGCGACGAATCTTATACCACTTTTCTTTGCCATATGAGCAAGGCGTACATAAAAATCTTCGGAAACTCCTGGCGGTAAACTACCACTTGCAACCAATATATCTGCCAATGGATTTAATATCGCGATAGTGGAATAACAGCGCTCAACTTCTTCCTGACTTAGGCCGTATCCGGGCATTACAAACCGGTACTCCAAATTTGTGGAACTTTCTACAACTGTTAAATTCTCTCGTGTGTTAGCTAGCACCTTAACAGCAGTATACGGAATATCCTTTTTAGTTAAAATTTCCTGGATATGCCTGCCGTTCCCGCCACCGGCAGGAAAAATGGCATAGCTTAAGCCTCCAAGTTCTTTCACTGCTTTACTCACATTGATTCCACCTCCTCCCGCCTCTACCGTTAGCTCGCCACAACGCAACTTTTTTTCAGGAGAAATTTTTTCTATGGAAGCGCCACGATCAATTGCCGGATTCATTGTTATTGTGATAATCATTTTCGTAGCTTTTTAGTATGGTAATTTTGACCGTATTGCATGCAGTCAAAACAAATCGATTATATGATAATTTCTTGTCCCATATGTAAAATTATCTCTTACTTTTAGTCCTTCCATTGCTTTGAACAGCGGACTCTTTACGGACAATCCGAAAACACTAAGTCCTGCAACCTCAAACCGCTCAACACTTGCTGAAACGAAGAAGATGTCTTTATCTGTTACCACAACGCTGCCCAATTTCACATAATCGTGTTTGGATCCACCAACGGCAGAAAGACCATTTAAGGTTTCCATTTCTTCATTGGCAAACCGAAGCTGTTCAACTAGCTGATTGATTTCTAATACTGTTGCATCATTGAGTTTGGCGTCTTCTGGGTCGTCAACCTTTTCAGTGTCTAATAGTTCTTTTATGCCTGTTTTAAAATCATCAATAACCGATTGATGTTTTTTTATACAGGCACGAAGCATTTCCGTCTTTAACCAGATACGGTTTTTAGTGATGTTTTTAGTTTCCATTTTAGCACTTATATTAAATGTCTTACTAGAAAATGGTTTTTGGAAGCAACGTTATTGATATGAATGCAACGACGAAGTTCATTGGGCATTTTCATAAAGCGTAGTACCAAGTTCTGCATTAATCCACATTAGACTAATGATTAAAACCAGTTCTGATAATGATTGTTATCAAGCTTTGGGATACTGCCACAAACAGGTAACACTTAAATGTGTTAATAGCATTGAGATGAATTTGCAATAAAAGTGCTGGTAAACACTTAATTTCATTGATTATTACCGATTTAAAGATTCTTAGTATTATTCATTAATATACGAAAACAATAAAGTTATGTGGTTTTCCGAAAGACAAGAAGAAGTGCTCAACGCATTCAATGTTACCCAACAACAAGGTCTTTCAAATGCTGAGGCAACGCTCCGGCAAACTAAATTTGGATTAAACGAACTTCAAACAAAGAAGGGGAAAACCATCTCACAATTATTTTTTGCACAACTTCAAGACTGGCTAATTTACATCTTGTTCGTAGCAGTGTTAATAACGCTGTTTACTGGAGAATATATCGATGCTATTATTATCCTACTTATTATTCTTTTAAATGCAACACTAGGCGTTTTCCAAGAGGTCAAAGCAACCAACGCAATAGAAGAACTTCAAAAAATAAGTACTCCAAAAGCCGTGGTTAAAAGAGAAGGCATCACGAAAGAGCTGGATGTAAAGGAGCTTGTTCCAGGCGATATAATTATACTTGAAGCAGGGCGTTATGTTCCTGCTGACATCCGGTTACTGGAAGCAATAGACCTTCAGATAGAAGAATCTGCATTAACGGGTGAGTCGATACCTTGTGTTAAAGACGCTTCGGTTCTTTCGAATGATACCCACGTACCTCTCGGGGATCGTCATAATATGGCATACATGTCAACCTTGGTAAGGGCTGGACGGGGCACGGGTGTTGTGGTAAGCACAGGGATGGAAACTGAAATCGGTAAAATAGCCAACCTTATTAGCGACGAAAAAGAAGAAAAGACACCCTTAGAGCTGCGTCTTGATCATCTCGGCAAAATGATCGGTAAAATTGCAATTTCAATATGTCTACTTATATTTTTAATAGCCATTATCCAAGGAAGAGATTTAATGGATATGTTTCTTCTATCGGTATCCCTAGCTGTAGCCTCCATCCCTGAAGGACTCGTGGCGATTGTAGCGATCGTACTTTCTCTTGGTGTTACAAGTATGTCTAAACGAAATGCTATTATCCGTAAACTATCCGCAGTTGAAACACTTGGATCGGTCAATATTATTTGCTCAGACAAAACGGGAACCTTTACGCAAAACCGTATGAAAGTTTCCAAATATTATTTGCCGGACGATAAAAATGATGACCCTCGTTTGCTTGCGAAAGCAATGATTCTTTGTTCGGATGCTACCGTTAGCAATGAGCAAGCTACTGGAGATCCAACAGAAATAGCCCTGCTACAATGGGGAGACGAACTACAAATAAATCGTGCATTGCTCTACGCTGATAATCAACGTAGGGCAGAGTTACCATTCGATTCTAACAGGAAACTTATGTCGACTTTAACGGAAGAAAACAATATTTATACCGTGTATACTAAAGGTGCTCTTGATGAACTCATGGAAAGATGTAGTCACGTATTAGTCAATGGAGAAATTATTAAGCTCAGCAAGCAGAATGAAGAACATTATCGCCAGATTGCTGAAGAGATGTCCGATCAATCCATGCGTGTGCTGGGCGCCGCTTACAAAAACGTTAATTCTGATACGATTGCAGCATCAGAAATGGAAAAGGATTTAACTTTGTTAGGTTTCGTTGGAATGAATGACCCCCTACGAAAAGAGGTGATAATTTCTGCTCAAAAGGCAAAAAATGCCGGGATCATTACTATAATGATCACGGGCGACCACAAAAAAACAGCCTTTTCTATTGCCCAGGAGCTGCAAATAACTACCGCCATTGAACAGGTGATTACGGGGCGGGAAGTTGACAATATGAACGAAAAAGAGTTTGGCGAGAAAGTAGGTAGCTATCGGGTATTTGCAAGAGTTTCACCTGAGCACAAAGTCAAAATTGTAAATGCGCTCAAGGCGCTCGGAAATGTTGTTTCTATGACGGGCGATGGAGTAAATGATGCCCCTTCTTTGAAAGCTGCGGATATTGGTGTGGCTATGGGTATAACCGGAACCGACGTAGCGAAAAGCGCTGCAGACATGATTTTAACAGATGATAATTATGCTACCATTATTACCGCTATTGAGCACGGAAGAAATATCTATAATAACATTAAAAAATCTATTATTTTCCTGCTTACCTGTAACTTCGGAGAAGTTGTGACCTTAGTTGTAAGCTTATCTCTAGGTTGGGAAGCGCCGCTTATGGCAACACAACTGTTATGGATCAACCTCATTACCGACTCCCTTCCTGCCATTACCTTAGGTATGGGGCCTCCCCAACCAGCTATCATGAAAGAAAAACCGAGAAGTCTTCATGAGAACTTTTTTGCTGGCGGCGCCGGGCGCCGTGTCGTTTTCGGCGGCATGCTAATTGGCCTGACAACCCTTCTTGCCTTTTGCTATGGTTTTAATAGAAATGGGGAGAGTCCCTTTAGTGAAACCGTTGATAATGGAACATTGAAGCACGCCCAAACCATGGCATTCATGGTACTTGTAGGCAGCCAGCTATTCTATGCATTAGCGGTTAAAAGTGAGAAAAATCACTTCTTCAAAGTCAGCCTTTTTTCCAATAAATATCTTTTGTATGCTATCACAGTTGGATTTGCTTTGCAAATAATGGTTATGATTACTCCTTTTATGCGCGAGGCATTTAATTTGCAAGTGCTTCAACTTAGGGATTGGACCACTGTATTACTACTCTCTCTGATTCCTTTATTATTAATCGAGCTTATAAAAGCACTAAAATCAGCTACTAAGAAATAATAGCACGATTGCCTAATCATACTTATGGATAATCAAAAAGTATCTGTGTGACTAATATCACCAAAAAATGCTTTCTAGTAAGCTTTCTTTGTGTCTAATAAAAAACTTATATATAATGTAATATGACTGAATTAATTAAACAAACTTGGCCATGGTATCTATCTGGAACTGCTATTGCACTTATCATGCTAGTTCTTATTTATTTTGGCAGGACTTTTGGCGTTTCAAGTAATCTTCGAACAATTTGTAGTATGATGGGCACCGGAAAGCATGTTAAGTTTTTCGATTTTAATTGGAAAAACGAGAGGTGGAACCTTCTTTTCATTGGAGGAGCTATTATTGGCGGCATCCTGTCATCCACAATTTTAAAGAATGAGCGTCCGTTAGATCTGTCTGCGAACACGATTAACGATCTCCGACAGTTAGGCATTTATTTCGATGGAAAGTTAAATCCCGATGCACTTTTTAGCGTTAAGAGCGCTTTATCTGTTAAAGGCTTTAGTATTTTATTTATCGGTGGTTTGTTGGTGGGCTTTGGAGCTAGGTATGCGGGAGGTTGTACTTCGGGCCATGCAGTAAGCGGTTTATCTAACCTCCAATTACCTTCTTTAATAGCTGTTACTGGTTTTTTTATCGGGGGGTTGATGATGACGCACCTATTATTTCCCTTAATTTTCTAATTATGAAAGGCATAAAATTTATACTAACGGGTATTGTTTTTGGCATTATCATGACAAAGTCGGAGGCCATCTCTTGGTATCGCATCCAAGAAATGTTCAGATTTCAATCTTTCCACATGTTTGGTATTATTGGAACAGCCGTTACATTTGGTCTTATCGGTTTACTTTTAATGAAAAGGCTAAAAGTTAAAAATATTCTGGGCAATTATATTGGCATACCAAATAAAGAAAAGAGCATTAGGAGATATCTCATAGGAGGAATCATCTTCGGATTAGGCTGGGCACTCACGGGGGCCTGCCCTGGGCCTATGTTTGTAAATATTGGCTATGGTTATTTTGCTATGCTTATTGTAATTGTAGGTGCTTTGATTGGCACTTATCTCTATGGTAGATGGAAAGATAAATTACCCCATTAATCGAAAAGAGACGGCGAGTAACCGCCGTCTCTTTTAATGCGTCATCCATTATTAATGGTGTATTTTACAAGAGCGTGCTCGGGCATACATATTCGCTCAATGGAAAGAGGCCGCTTTCTTTAATAGCCTTGAACCCACTCCGCACATCAATCAAATTATTATACCCGCGAGCTCTCAGAATAGATGTAAAAATCATAGAACGATAGCCACTAGCACAATGCACATAATGAGTTTTACCTTTATTTATTTCTTTCAAATGTTCATTTATAAAATCTACAGGTAGATTACGTGCACCTATTACATGTTCGGATTGGTATTCGCCCTGTTTTCTAACATCTAATAATGAAGTCGCTCCATGCTGACTAATCTGCTCAGAAAGTTCTTTTGCGTCTATGCTTTCTATGTGGTCAACTTCCTTTCCTGATTTTATCCAGTCTGTTATGCCATTTTTGAGATATCCTAAGGTATGATCATATCCCACACGCGCCAAACGAGTTACTACTTCTTCTTCTCTACCTTCTTCTGCTACAATTAAAATGGCCTGATTAATATCTGTAATCAATGCGCCCACCCATGGGGCGAAGCTGCCATCAATACCTATATTAATCGAATTTGGAATAAAGGCTTTGGCAAAGAGCTGCGCGTTTCGGGTATCGAGAATCAATGCTCCAGACTCGTTAGCAACCTGTTCAAAGGCTTCTGAGTTTAATGGATTCATACCACGTTGAAGCACTTTTCCAACAGCTTCATATCCATGAATATTCATTTTCACATTGGCCGGAAAATAAGCCGGTGGCGGCAATAAACCCTCTGTTACTTTTCTGATGAAGGTTTCCTTGTCCATCGGTTGGAGTGCATAGTTGTTTAGCTTCTGATTGCCCAGGGTATCTGACGTTTCTTTGCTCATATTTTTGCCACAGGCTGATCCTGCTCCGTGTGCTGGGTAAATGATAACACGGTCGTTTAAAGGAAGAATTTTTTGACGTAAAGAATCATAGAGCATTCCGGCCAATTTCTCTTGTGTTAAATCGGCAACTACTTTCTGTGCTAAATCTGGCCGCCCAACATCTCCAATAAACAGGGTGTCACCCGTAAAGAGGGCTATTGGTTGCATTTTTTCATCTTGCAAAAGGTAACAGGTACTTTCTAAGGTATGGCCGGGGGTGTGAATTACTTTAAAAGATAACTTACCTACTTGTAATATTTCACCATCTGTAGCAATATGGGCTTTAAAATCTGGCTTGGCCGTAGGCCCGTATACAATGATGGCACCTGATTCTTTAGCCAGATCTATATGCCCACTTACAAAGTCAGCATGAAAGTGCGTTTCCAGCACGTATTTAATACGCGCACCATCTGCAGATGCTCTTTTTAAATAAGGAGCAACCTCGCGGAGAGGATCTATAACAACCGCCTCCCCATCACTTTCAACATAATAGGCTCCCTGTGCTAAGCAGCCTGTATAAATTTGTTCAATTTTCATTTCTATAATATTTTAATGTTACTTCTTAAGCTTTCTTTTCCGCTGTTTTGTTGACATAAAGTTACTTGTGGTATTTGTATTTAGTGATTGTGCAACCAAGCTTATCTAATTATTTAATACAGTAATTGGTTTACAAGAATTAACATGCCTATAATTAACACAAACCACCCAAAGCCTTTCTTCAACCTAGTAGCCCCTATCTTTTTACTTAGCGCACTACCTAATAAAACACCAAAAATTGCTATTCCAGTAATTTCAGTCAGAAAAACCCAATCGGTTGGATAGCGCCCTAGATCGCCTAAAAAACCAATTAGCGAATTGACAGCGATGATTAATAAGGAAGTACCAATAGCCTTCTTCATAGGCAAGTGCATTAAATATATCAAAGCTGGTATTAGTAAAAACCCTCCTCCCGCTCCCAATAAGCCCGTAACAAGGCCTATTGCTATGGCATAAATCAGCAATCTACTGTGGGAAGGCATTCGGACCGTTGCATCCGAAGAGGTTCCTTTATCATCCTTTATCATTGACAATGAAGCGAGTATCATGAGGGTCGCAAAGAGAACCATTGTGCTCAATGATTTTGTCACCGTAACATTACCAATTTGAAAAAAAGTTTCAGGTATAGCCGGAATCAGAAATTTTCGCGTCAGCCATATCGTAACAATGGAAGGAAAACCAAACAAGAAAGCCGTATGCAAACTCAGTTCATCACGGTGGTAATGCCCTAAAGCTCCAATAAGACTTGTACTTCCCACAATAAAAAGAGAATAAGATGTTGATAAGGTAGGATTAACTGCGAAAATATAAACGAGCACAGGCACGGTAAGAATAGAACCTCCTCCACCGATGAGACCCAATGAAACGCCAATTAATGAAGCTGCAAAAAAACCTATTACTTCCATTTGTTAAATTATTTAAAGCAAATTTGAAGGTTTAACAGCTCACATTACGGTAACTTTTGTCACATACGGAAAATTATTTTAACCACTCAATATGGCTACGATAAAGTTTTATATAATGCTGCTGCTCCATCTTCTTAAGAAGCCGCGAGATAACCTCTCTTGAAGTACTCAAATCGCTGGCGATTTCCTGATGAGTAATATTTAATTTTCTCGTTTCTAAATCGTCTACCTGTTTTTTTAAATAGAACTCAAGCCGTTCGTCCATGCCTTTAAAGGCGATATGATCAATTACAACCAACAATTCTTCAAATCGTGCTCGGTAAGTTTCTAATACGAAATAATACCAAGATTTATATTTTCTCATCAGATCATCCATCATTGCGATTGGAATCATGAGCACCGTAGTATGATTTACCGCCTTTGCAAGCACTTCGCTCTGCTGCTGCTTGGTAGCGCAAATGATGGATAAAGCACAAGCATTGCCTGGAATAAGATAATACATAAAAAACTCAGTGCCTTCGTCACTCTCCCGATATAATTTTACCCGCCCTTTCAATATTAACATAGCAAACTTGAAATATTGACCTGGTTTCATCATAAAGTCGCCTGCTTGATACGATTGGGTATGGCATTTTTGAAGCAGCAATTCTTTAAGATCCGGTTCAAAATGGCCGAAATGCTTATCTAATATATCCGGTATATTCGTCATTTTTTTCATCTATAGTTATGAGTTCTAACCCCATTAAACAAATATATTGAAATAGATAATATTGCTACTAGCGATGAGCCTGTCTGTTTAAAGGACTTTATAGTTCAAATAAAAGCTCACGCTGTTACCACACTCAATATAATTTTCTGATTTTCAAGGATAGGTAAATACGAAATGCTCCCGCCAAGATAAAACCTACTCCGGTAAGGGCCATAACATCGATCATTTCCACTGAATATTTGGTAACTACTTTCTGCGAAAAATACAGCACAACAATAACAAGCACTAAAAGAAGCCACCAGTTAACTGTTTTATATTTTTGAAAAATGGTCATATTGCGGATAAAAATTATACATTTCATCAATAACCAAATACCCATTATAGGTGGTAAAAAAAACATGAGTATCATTGGATCTGAAAAAACATAAGTAGCAATCACAATATCTAACATCCCTCCTACCAAAAACGTAGTCCAATCTGACAAATTTTTGCGATTAATTATGGAAAAAAATATTTCAAAAATACCTGTAGCAAATGCCAATGGTATAAAGATAAACGCGATGTATAAATAGGAAATAAAGGGGCTTATTAATACCCAAATGCCTAAACCTATGAGCATGAAACCGGCAGCTAGCAGTAGCCACCAATGGTTTACTTTATCTCTTAAAATCGTTAATATTAACATAATATCTTATGATAAATCCAAATACGATCATATGGTCCTTCAATTTGAAGGAGAGGTATTCAGAAATTTAGTTTCCTGTAATATATCCTGGAGCAAATAAAGGAAGCCTAGTTCTGACTTATTTTTACCAGCATAAGAAGCAACTAATTGGCTTGCAGAACGGAAAATATTTTCAGCTATTTTCTGATCTATGAATGATGGATGCTCTTTTACAAAAGAGTTGAATCTCCTAAATGCTACTGCCGCTGTTGGTTGTCTTTCGAGCAACCAATCAAAAACAGCCTCTAGCTGGTAGGCTGCATCGTATCCATACTCATCCAAGGATGGTTCAAAATCTAACCATGCTTGCTGCACTAGCTCTTTTACAGCGGCAACTTCTTCCTTCCGGATATTGCCATCGCAATAGGCTAAGCTGTAAAACAGAAAAGCAAGACTTTCATAAAATTTTGTCCAGAGTTGTGGTGTTCGTATCATAATTGTTATTTTTATGTTATAATTTATGGATTCGAAAAAAAATGTGCCGGCATTAGCAGTATTGGCAACTGTTTATAAATGGCGGCTTCTTTTGTGGGTGTATCTGTAAAGAGATGGTCAAAAAAATGTTGCTTACGATGCGCTATTGCCAAAATACCTTGTTTCCCATTAGCGATCAACTGGCCAATCACCGGTTCAGCCGGATTTTTTTTGCTGGCTTTATACACCCTTAATCGTTGTCTGATGCCGGGAGATATAACATCTGTAAACAGATCATTAATGGTTTCGTCAGCTAAATCGGGTAGACCATCTGCGCACACATGTAAAATGGATACTTGCACGTTCAATGGCTCTGCAAGCGCTGCGAGTTGTGTTACTATTTCGGAGGCACTGTACCGAATGTCAGTAACATAAAGAATATTTTTTATCCCTTGAAACATTACCTGTTCAGGTATCAGTAAAATGGGACAGTTCACTTTGTCAACGATGTCCCTCACCTTACTGCCAAATAAAAACCCGGTATCATTTTTACCATCGGCAGCCCCCATTACTATAAGCTCTATGTGCAAATCCTTCACTAACCCCTGCACGGCACTTGTAAAATTTCCCTTCTCTACTAAACAGGTAATGAACGATTTATGATCTTCCGGCTTGAAGGAATTTTCAAGATCTGCTTTAAGTTTCTCCAATTCCGATAGCGCCTGCGCATAATCTCCGCCTATTTCGTCGATGATATACGATAATACTATATTCGATTTTAATTGCTGTGCAAGCTTCATGGCATATTGAGAAACATTATCTTTTTTAGCAGATAAATCTATCATTAGCAATATGTTCTTCATAAGTGTATTCATTTTATCTTCCTCGCTTCTACCAGAAGCTTTATGTAACCAAAGCTAGCCACTGCAAAAATCCTATTGAATGATTTAGATAATGTTTTGTAATGATTATGCTCATAGTTTTCTCTCCTCTTTCGTATTTACTTTGTAGCGTATTTGTTTGTGCCCATCTGGGCAGCCTCATTCGCTAACAATTAAACAGTATCATAAAATGAAAACTATTTTAGTTCCTACAGATTTTTCAGAAAACTCTAAAGGGGGAATGCGCTTTGCTATTAATATTGCAAGAAGCACTGATATTCATTTGCTATTTATCCATGTAGCACCATTAATCTATCGAGCAGATGAATCTGTTTCATATGAACATTTCGGTCTGAACAAAGACGAACAATCGTTGGAACTGAAAAATTTTATAGAAAAATGCTACCAAGAAATGGGTGTTGAACCGCAACATTATGATTTCACCATTATAAGTGGACTGCGGGCAGATCTTGCTATTCTTCATTATTGTACTAAACGGACTGATATTTCTTATATATCTATCAGCACAAGGGGCGCCAGCGGTCTGAATAAACTTTTAGGCACTAATACGGGCAATCTGGTCACCAAATCATGTGTACCTGTTTTGGTGGTACCTTCAACTTATCAAGCTGCGCCTATCGACCTTATTCTCTACGCCTCAGACTTTAAACATTATATGAAGGAAATTCAACAAGTTGTCTCCTTCGCAAAATTGTTTGATGCGCGCATTGAAGCACTCCATTTCCAAACAAGTCTGCCAGATGAAAAGAATTTCAGCTCGCTTGCACAAGCAGTAGATTACAATGTTCATTTTCGTATAGAACAGAAAGACATACTCCACTCGCTCGTCGATCAACTTATAAAACAGGTAACATCACTTAAGCCGGCGGTGTTGGTGCTATTTACCGAACAGCATCGATCATTTCTTCAAAAGGTGTTCTTATCAAACTTGGCCGAAGAACTGGCTTTTCATCCAACGATACCGATCCTTATTTTTAATAAAGATGAAGAAAAACCGATTCAGTAATTAAAGGCTGATCCCTGAATCAAATTTCTTGTTCAGGGTAAAGAACCCGCTAAGGTTTCAGCACCATCAATGGTACTTTTATGCGTTTCGCCAATTGTTTTGTCTTGCTATCATCCAATAGCTTACTAAACATATTATGGGCTCGATGAACCATTGTTAGCATATCTACCTGCCCATTTTCTGAAAGCCACAAAATGCCCTCTTCTATATTTTTATTTTGCACGTGCCGATAATAGATTTTATCATAATTGTTCTTACAGGTGACCTCATTTAGGAACGCTTCGATCTCCTGTTGATGCTGTGTGTCATATACGTCAGCACTGATGTGTGCAATCAATATTTCCGCGTCAAAAAGTTTTGCAAATACTGCTAATAACTCGATGAGCTCAATATCTCCTGGGCTTAAATCTGTCGCAAAAGCTATTTTTTTAATTTTCCGATATTTGCCTTCTGATGGAATCAATAATATAGGGCAGTTAACATGATCTATGAAATCTCTACTTTTACTGCCAAAAAGAAAACGGTTTACTTTATTTGCGCCATACATGCCTGCTACCAAAAGCAGGATCTTTTTTTCCTGTATTTCTTTTGTGATTTCCTTATGCACTACTCCTTCTCTTATGCTGTACGTTATGGGTGTTCTGACATTCTCGGGGAGAACATTTGTCTCTTCTTCTAACTTTTGTTTCACAAATTTTATACTCTTTACCGTATTTTCTTTTAGGGTATTATAATCAATTATTGGCCAAACTAGCTGGGTATCCAAGAGGGTCTTATCGAGCACCTCCATTACATGAAGAAGATGTAAAGAGGCACGGAGTTGTTTAGCCACCTGCAGGGCATAAAAAGCTGCATTGTAAGCAGGAGTAGAAAAGTCGGTGGGCACAAGAATAGTTTTCATAATCGATATCCTTTATAACAAATTTGCAAAGTTAACTTCATTGTAACGGTGAACTAAATCAGCAGAAATCCGCGTTCGAAAAGCCATCGGAATGGTTTTATTTTTTCACGATAACTTAGTTTGTATTTTTCGATGCTCTTTTTTCGAATTAGCTGGACGGCTTCATCAATAGAATCTGTAACCAGAAAGAGTTTCGTATCTATTTCATGGATGGTTAATTGGTTTCTCATTACCTGAATATGCTCCAGCAAAGCGCGATGATATTGTTTGCCAAAGATAATGATGGGGAATTCCTTGATTTTTTGTGTTTGGATGAGTGTTAGTGCTTCAAAGAGCTCGTCCATGGTTCCATATCCACCGGGCATCACTACAAATGCAAAAGAATACTTCACGAGCAATACTTTACGAAGAAAGAAATGTTTCATAGTAACCCATTTATCTAGGTAAACATTGGGTACCTGTTCGATCTCCATACGTATGTTGCAACCCACTGATCTTCCCCCTACGTCTTTAGCCCCACGATTGGCTGCTTCCATCAATCCCGGGCCACCTCCCGTTAAAATGGTAAACCCTAATTTAGCAAATGAGGAGGCTGCTTCACGCGTTAGCTGATAATAAGGGTGGTCTTCCTTAAACCTTGCTGAACCAAAGATGGTGACACAAGGACCAATAAAATGAAAAGCCCTGATTCCATGAATGAGCTCCGCAATTGTCTTAAATACAAACTTCAATTCCTTCAGTCTGGATTGCGGACCTTCGAGAAATTTTATCTCAGCATTTTTCATTTATATCATTATTTATGGACCAGCGTTTATATTTAAAAACCAAGTAATTCGCTTATACCAATGTAAAATTAGGGATGTGCTCATCCATTTTTCATGACAACGATCAAGACTTGAGTTGATCATGATCATGCATTGATCTGGTGTAACTACCTACCTTCATCTAAAATCAGTTACTATGAAAACTCTACTAATCGGCTTAATTTTGGTTCATGGATTTATCCATCTTTTTGGCTATTCGAAGGTGTTGATTTTGGCATCGAAAAGAACCACCATCCCATCAGGCCTTAACAGAGGCATGTGGTTACTAACTACACTGTTATTTTTAACAAGTGCAATACTACTTTACCTTAACAATGTTAACTGGCTGCTACTATGTTCTGCTGCCATGTTGATCTCCCAAATATTGATTATCGCGGCCTGGCGAGATGCCAAATATGGAACAATTGGAAATCTATTGATCTTCATTTTGTCTATCATGAGCTATATTTTCCTCTAATTTCCGGTGATAACACTCATTGGTATTCATCCAATTTAGCCTCTACATTCTTACTCCAATGGACGAAGGATAAAAGAACGGAGGAAACACCTATCAATGAGATACCCAATCCCGTCCAAGAAATGATATTGATGAAGCCAACAGTGGCATTTCCTACTATTAAAAGGGAAATCAACATGACACATATTCCGATGATTAATTGCAGCCACCAACGAGTATAGATGTAACGTTGAAACATAAACGCTAAACGTACGCTTAGGAAACCTTTGTAGAATACCCAAATACTGATAAGTGGTGTCAATACGATCATCATGAGCAACGGTGAAAGCAATAAATAACTACCCATTGCTACGTCAATCAATCCGTCAATGAGCGTATATCCCCAAGCTTCTACCGTTTTCTTATGCTTTACGGCAAATACAATTTCCAGAACACCGCTGATAATAATCAATATGGAGAAGGCGAGGCTTATGAATAAATATGATTGGAATGGCCGCCATATGGTTAAACAACCTATTACAATGAGTAATAAACCTGTTACCAGAAGCTGCCTATTAAAAAAGGAATGCCTGAAAGATTTTTTGATGATCGTTTCCATAATATATCTGCTTAATTATTGAGTAAAGTTAGCCGGTTGCCAAAATGACCAATATGATTTCAATTAGGTTAGCGATTGATTGTTATCATAAAGAAAAAAGAGCAGATCAGGGAACTTTACCTTAAATTAAATAAGCTAACAAATGATTACGACAGATTATACTAAGGCAGTACTTTTACAAGCGTTTGGAGCAGCGGAAACCGTTACGGGCTCTAAGCTCTTACTGCGCACGCCATCGCTTATTATCATGGTTGATTGTGGTCTCTTTCAGGGATTGAAATCATTGCGGGAGAAAAACTGGCAATATCCGCCCGTTGACCCTACAAAGATTGATGATCTCATTATCACGCATGCGCACCTCGATCATACCGGTTATATACCATTATTGGTAAAGTATGGCTACAAAGGCAAAATTTACATGAGCCCGCCTACTCGCGACTTATGTGAAATCATTTTACGTGATAGTGCTAAACTGCAGGAAGAAGATGCTTATAAGGCGAATTTGCATGGTTACACCAAACATAAACCGGCGGAACCTCTATATACGGCAGCAGATGTTGAAATAGCGCTTAAGCAATTTGTAGTAGTAGAAATAGATAAGCAGTATTATTTGAATAAGCATATAAGCTTTCAGTTCTTTCTTGCTGGTCACATTCTAGGGGCTTGTTCGGTAAAATTGGAATGTTATGGCAAAAGCATTGTATTTTCCGGTGATATTGGAAGATCCCATTCCAGCTATCTACCTGTCCCACAAGAACCTGGAAATGCCGATTATGTTATTATGGAGTCAACCTA
Source organism: Pseudosphingobacterium sp. (assembly GCA_035565175.1). Classification (GTDB taxonomy): domain Bacteria; phylum Bacteroidota; class Bacteroidia; order Sphingobacteriales; family Sphingobacteriaceae; genus Olivibacter. Next base: position 1,810 of record DATMSZ010000082.1, on the reverse strand, counting down.
TGGTGACCGTCTTCATGAATTGACAGATCCGGATGAAGAGATTGCCATGATCATAAAAGATGTAATTGCTCGTGGCGGAAATTTATTGATCCCTTGTTTTGCAGTGGGAAGAGCACAAGAACTTATTCTCTTGCTATACCGATTGAAGGAGGAACGAAAAATCCCTGGCCACCTACCTGTATTTTTGGATAGCCCAATGGCTTCATTAGCGAATAAAGTTTTATTACGGTATCCGGACTGGGCTACAATAGACCACGACACTTGGCTTAAAATGCTAAGCAGCATAACTATCAACAAAGATTTTAAAGGTACGGAGAAAATAATCAGACAAAAGGGTAGCAAAATTATTCTTGCAGGGAGCGGTATGTTAACGGGTGGAAGAGCACTTGAATATTTGAAACACTATCTGGCAAACGACCGTAACACCATTCTCATAATAGGTTTCCAAGCTGCGGGCACACGTGGGAGAGCCTTGTTAAATGGTGCGCATGAAATAAAAATACATGGTATATACTATCCTGTGATTGCACAGGTGAAAGAAGTTGGGGGCTTATCTGCCCATGCCGACCAGCGGGAACTGATAAAGTGGCTGCTAGCAAACAATAAGCTACCGCAAAGTGTTTATCTTAATCATGGAGAGCCATGTGCTTTGGAAGCCTTGCGCGTAAAGATAAAAGACACCTTACAGACACAAGTAAGCATCCTTAAACAGGATAAGAAAGAGTTATTATATACTATATGAAGATTAGATAATATTTGCCTTTTTACCATTTGGTAGTTAATTTTACCGAAAGTCTTTAGCGACTTAACTGACTCCTTTGGTACCATTTTGCAAAAGCCAAGTATCAGGTCTATTATGGCGTCATTGCTAATAAAAAACTATTCTTGTCATGAAAAAAATTGTGCTCATTGAAGATAATGAAGAAATAAGAGAAAGCATGGCGGAAATTCTCACGCTGGCAGACTATAAAGTATATACTGCCGAAAATGGAAAAGTAGGTGTCTCTTTGGCTTTGGATCATCAACCAGACCTGATTATATGTGATATCATGATGCCGGTACTTGACGGCTATGGGGTAATCCATTTACTTCATAAGCATATGCCTATGCATCATATTCCGTTTATCTTTATCTCTGCAAAAACGGAAAGAACAGATGTTAGAAAAGGGATGGACCTGGGGGCCGATGATTACCTTACCAAACCTTTTGATGGCACAGAGCTCTTAAATGTAGTAGAAGCCCGGTTAAAGAAAAGTGCATTTTTGAAAGAGAAGTTGCAACCTAATTTAAATGGTGTAAGTCATTTAATGCGCAGCCTTGGTGAACGGGATTACATGGAAGATCTCAAGGAGGGCCGCAATATAAATAGATATAAGAAAAAACAATTTATCTACACCGAGGGAAATCAGCCCTCACGATTATATTATGTACTGAAAGGAAAAGTTAAAACCTTCAAAAGAAATGCTGAAGGGAAAGAACTGATACTAAATTTATACAAAACGGGAGATTTTTTAGGCTACCGGGCATTACTTGAAAATCGCGAATATCGAGAGACCGCTGAAGCGCTGGAAGATACGGAGCTAGCATTGATTCCTAAAGCCGATTTTGAAGAGCTACTGACCAATAATTTCTCGGTTATGAAAAAGTTTATTAAAATTTTAGCGGAGAATTTGGACACGAATGAGGATCAGCTTTTAGCAATTGCCTATAACTCTTTGCGTAAAAAAGTAGCGGACGCATTGATTACTTTATATAATAAATATAATTCGCAAAAAAACGATTTTTTTCAGATTGATCTATCCCGGGAAAA
>DATMSZ010000081.1:0-6799 GCA_035565175.1 Pseudosphingobacterium sp. | reverse complement strand
ATTATCCAAAAACTTATAATATTATTATTAATACACAAGTGACAATCCGGCTCCCCATCCCATATCACTATCATAATGAGCCCGGATTCCGATGTTTTTATTGATAATGTATTTGAGTTCTCCCATATATTCTTTGTCGGTATTCACCATAAATCCTCCTCTCAATCTCTTAGAAATCGGAATGTCCTCACGCATCAATGCCAATCTTACAATACCGTCGTGATAAACCTCTGCCTGAAAATTGACCAGCATTGGTAAAGTGTACATTACACCTAAACTAAAGGCCCTTCGGGTATCTTTCTCATTGGTTTGGCCAAACAGGTTTTTTTCCTGCTGGTCAATTCCCATTTTACGGTATCGCCAGTCATAACCAATAAAAGGCATCAGCCACTGCATTTTTCCGATGTATCTGCCAAGATGAGTTTCCACTTCATAACCGTGCATACTGTTGTAGCCTAATCGCCATTCTGTACCCAAACTCCATCGGGCATTCTGCAACATAGCCTGACCGTCGTTTCCATTGGTCGCAAAATCATTTTCTGCCATAAAGTGAGGCATATTGCTTTCTCTTTGCAACATATTATAGGCTTGTTTCTTGTCTGGCAAATTTGGATTTTGATAATCACCGACCGAAAAAACACGGTTCATACCCGACATCATATGATAAAGGATATGGCAATGGAAAAACCAGTCTCCTTCTTCATTTGCGAGGAATTCAATGGTATCGGTCTCCATCGGCATAATATCGAGTACGTTTTTTAGCGGCGATTTTTCTCCTTTTCCATTTATTACCCTGAAGTCAAACCCGTGAAGGTGCATCGGATGGCGCATCATCGAATTATTATAAATGGTAATGCGTAAAACCTCACCTTTTTTTACGGGTATCTTGTCCGTTTCGGAAAGGATTTTATTATCCATACTCCAAACATAGCGGTTCATATTTCCGGTTAGTGTAAATTTCAATTCTTTTACAGGAGCCTCCTTTGGCAATGTAGTATTATATGGAGATTGCAACATTGAATAATTTAGAGTTGTAATATCTCCCAGGGCATTTGCATTGTATCTATTCGGGTCGGTGTCCATTTTCATTCCAGATTCCATATCCATATTATGCTGGCTGTGATCTTCTTTCTTTCCGGCTGGTCCCGTAATTTCGGGATACATCACTACGTTCATGTCCATTTTGTTCAGGCTCATCTTCATGCCCATATCATCCAGATCTCCGTTCATTTTCATCATACCGTTCATCATTTTCATTCCTTCAAAATATTTAAGACGGGGAAGAGGGGAAATCAACTGTTTAACACCATTTCCAACAAAATAACTTGCAGACTGTGTTCGGTCTTCGGTTGTTGCCAAAAATTCATAAGCCACGCCATCGGCAGGAATCGTAACCACAACATCGTAAGTTTCTGAAACACCAATAATCAACCGGTCAACATCTACAGGTTCTACATCATTGCCGTCATTAGCGACTACTGTAATCTTTCCACCTGCGTAACGCAACCAGAAATAAGAAGAAGCTCCACCGTTGGATATTCTTAACCTCACTTTATCGCCTGCTTTCAATGATTTGCCATCGATGGTTTTTAAATCTGTGGTATTGTTTCCATTCATTAGTACTTTGTCATAGTAAACATCGCTTACATCCATTGCCAGCATACGTTTCCATTCGTTTTTTAGCTTGGTTTTAAAATAACCCTCACGAATGGCTTCTGCATAAGACTGTGTTGAATTCTTCTTAATCGCCGCCCAGTCGTTGGCATTATGCAGCATTCTGTTGATATTTTTTGGATTGAGGTTGGTCCATTCGCTTAAAACAATGGGAACTTCAGGTAAATCATCTATTCCTTTTCTAAACGTCTTATCGTCCTTTCTTTTCTTCATTACAAAGTTTCCGTACATCCCAATCTGTTCCTGTAATCCAGAATGCGAATGGTACCAGTGCGTTCCGCTTTGTATAATAGGAAAACGATAGGTATAGGTAGCCCCGGGAGCTATCGGTTTTTGGGTAAGCCAGGGAACTCCGTCTTCTTTGTTGGGGAGAAATACACCGTGCCAATGCAGCGATGTGCTTTCTTTCAATTGATTATGAACAACAATTTCGGCTGTATCACCCTCGGTGAAAGTGAGCGTAGGCATCGGGATTTGACCGTTTACGGCAATCGCTCTTTTTTGCTTACCTGCATAATTGACAAGCGTATCTTTTACATACAATTCGTAATGCACCACTTTCTGTGCAAACAGGGTTTGTGCGCAAAGCAGTAGCAATACCGTTTGCAGCATTTTTATGGGTATATTCTTATATCTGTTCATTGATTTTAAAAATTTTATTTAATACTGTCTTCCATTACGCCAAACCATTTCACCAAAACTTGCTTATCCTCTTGCGACAATACTGCATTGCGATGAATTAGTGTATATGACGATAAGGGCATTTCTCCGTCCTTGACCTGTCCCGCCATAGCCCTGAACTTATTTCGCTGCTTGCGGGGGGAATACTCCCCAAAGTTGCTGAAGTTGAGTTCCTCCTTACCTTTTTTGATATGCTGCGCCATATACCATGACCCCGGCTGGATGCGGCTATACCACGGATAATGGGTATTGTTGCTATGACAGTCGTAGCAGGATTGGACAAGGACAGCCTTTACATTTTGGGGTACGGCATACACCTTTTCAATATGAGAGGCTGTCACTTCATCCGACTTGTTCTGTAACGGTTGAAAAAACTGTATGCCGATTAAGATAATAGTCAACCCCAATATGATTTTCTTCGTTAAGGACATATTAATTAAAGGTTTTTTCCACCATACCGCAGGTAATCATTTTTGAACCGTAATAAGGATTTTTGATTGCTTTGCTTTCGCTTAACCAAATAGCTCCTTTGCCATCATTGAACATTGGGCAATGATCCTGATAGAGTGCCTGCGGAGAACCGAACAGCGTAATAAGATCACTGATATCTTCACTTAATGATGCCAGATGCTCTCTCTGATGATCAATTTTACCTGCATTGTCGCCAATATGCTCTGCGTTTTCCTTTATATCATCTGTTATGTCCATGTATTTTTTGTGATTATCGGCAGGGACGGTTTTCATGTCCACTTTATTCAGGGTGGCAAACAGCTTTTTACCTGCATCGGCAGCAGCATTAGCATCGTCTGAAACAAGAGCGTTCTTCAGTGACAGATAATCAGCCACTATGGGCGCAATAGAAAAACCACCAGTTGCTGTTTCTCCTGCATTCTTACCGATGGATGTATCAGGCGTAGCTGGTAAGGGCACTGTGTCATTCACTTTTGACTGAGAAGGTGCCTGCTCGCCCGAAGTGGCAGTTGTATTATTTTCGGACAGCTCGTTGTTCTTAGTTGACGACTGATTACATGAAGCTGCTATAAATACTGTGATAACAGCGAAGATTGATATTGTTATATTTTTCATTTTTATTTACTTTTTGATTTTTAATAAACTTGCATTAATAGCCACTACAATGGTACTTATGCTCATCAGTACAGCACCCATTGCCGGGCTTAAAATAAATTTCGGATAGAGTACACCTGCGGCAAGAGGGATTGCTACCACGTTGTAGCCAACCGCCCATATCAGGTTTTGTACCATCTTTTTATAAGTAAGTTTGCCGAAGTCAATCAGTTTGACCACATCTCTGGGGTCACTGTCCACCAATATAATGTCCGCAGTTTCGGCTGCCACGTCTGTACCGGAACCTACGGCAATGCCAACATCTGCCTGTGCCAACGCAGGAGCATCATTTACGCCATCGCCTGTCATTGCCACAACTTCACCTTTGTTTTGAAATTCCTTTACTTTTTCCTGCTTATTGTGCGGAAGTACATTTGCCAAATACCCATCCATTCTCAATTTTCCAGCTACCGCAGCAGCAATCTTTTCATTGTCGCCTGTAAGCAAAAAGGATTTGATATTCAATCGTTTGAGGTCGTCAATAGCTTGCTTTGAACCCTCACGGATACTGTCTGCCAAAGTGATGATACCTGCTACTTTATTTTCGATTAAAACAAAGTTTACCGTTTCGGCTTCCTGATTGATTTCAGTTGGGATTTCGGGCAGTGAAAGGTGCTTTTCGGCGAAATAATTCGGTCCCGCCGCTACGACATTTTTCCCGTTTACAACACCTTTTACACCTATGCCCTGCATATAGCTAAAGTTTTCAGACTTCCATAGGGTGAGGCTCCTTTCTTTCAATGCAGCCATAATACCTTTTGCGATATGGTGTTCTGAATTTTGCTGTACTGCGGCAGCATACTGGATAACCTCATCGGCATTATATTCATCTGTTAAAGGGAAAACCTTTTCTACTGCGTGGGAACCTTTGGTAAGCGTTCCGGTCTTATCAAAAATGATGGTAGATAGCTTCCGGGTCGTTTCAAATGCCGTGCGGTTGCGGATAAGCAGCCCATTGGTCGCCGATAGCGTTGTGGAAATAGCGACCACCAAAGGGATAGCTACGCCCAATGCGTGGGGGCAAGCTGTTACCATTACAGTAACCATTCGTTCTAATGCAAAAGCAATATCCCCATTGCTGGCATACCAATAAATGAATGTGCCTATGCCTACGGCAATAGCAATAAAGGTGAGCCATTTTGCTACTTTGTCCGCAAGGTTTTGTGTATTGGACTTGGTAGCCTGTGCCTCTTGTACAAGATTGATAACCCTGTTTAAGTAACTGTCTTTTCCGACCGCTGTTACCTTAACTTTTACCGCACCATCGCCATTGATAGAGCCTGCAATAACCTTACTGTTGGCTTCTTTTTTTACCGGAACACTTTCTCCAGTAAGCATACTTTCATTGATGTACGAAAGCCCCTCCAGTACCAATCCATCGGCAGGAATTTTTTCTCCCGGTTTTATGATAACCGTTTCACCGCTTTGCAGGTCTTCGAGCTTTATCTTTACAGCTTCTCCGTTCCGCTCCACGGTAACATCATTAGGCAGTAAAGCCACCAACGACTGTAATGCCCTCGATGCAGCCATTTGAGAACGCATTTCGAGCCAATGCCCCAATAGCATAATGTCAATAAGCGTGGCTAACTCCCAAAAGAAATCCATCCCCTGCAAACCAAACACAACGGCTACCGAATAGATATAGGCTACCGATATGGCGATGGCAACAAGGGTCATCATGCCTATGGCTTTGGCTTTTATCTCGCCAATCATTCCTTTTAGGAATGGCAAGCCTCCATAGATATACATAACCGTACCCAACGCAAGCAGCACATACTTATCGCCACTGAAAGTAAAGCTAAAGCCTAACCACTGCTGTATCATGTGCGACAGCAGCAGGATAGGAATTGTAATGATGAGGCTTACCCAAAAACGTGCGAGGAAATCGCCCGTATGATGCCCCTCATGTTTATCAAAACTTTCTTTAGCATGGTCAGGGTGAGCATGTCCCGAATGCCCATGTCCTGATGTGTGTTCATGAGAGGCTGACGTACCGCCTATGGGAACCAATGCCATGCTGCAAAGGGGGCATTTTCCCGGTTCGTCTTTTAGCACCTGCGGGTGCATAGGACAAGTGTACTTGTTCATAATTGTAAGTTTAGGATTTACTTGCCAAGAATTTCAACTGTACTACCACAGGTAAGCATTTGTGAACCGTAATACGGATTTTTAACCGCATTCTCTTTGCTTAACCAGTTTGCTCCGCCATTATACATTGGGCAATGTTGATAATAAACGGGTACATCCTGTTTAGATACTTTAGCCAATGTGTAAATATTGCCCGAGAGTTTGGCAAAAGCATTTCTCTGTTTTGCAACATCTTTTGATTTTGATATACTTTCTGTATTGGCTGCTAAGTCTTTCATTATTTTCATCCAAACAGCATGCTCTTCTACCGATAGCTTACTCATATCAACTGGTTTAATGGATGCCGACAATTCAGCAGCTTTGGCGGATGCGGTCGCCGCATCTGTTTTTATCAAAGCATCTTTAACTGAAAAATAGTTGTCAAATACAGATTTTAGTTGTGATTGATTTTGAGTAGCATTCTTGTTACCCTGTGCTGTCATTTCACTATGATTGTGATTGCCATGCCCGGCGTTCATATCCATTCCTGCCTCTTTGTTTTTGGCAGTTGGCTTCAACGCTCTATCATACTGGCAACAACCGGGTAATTTTGCATATACATCATCTGGCGCCAAGAACTTCTCGCTATCATAACCTGCTAAGGCGATACGTTTCAGGATTTCATCCTGATTTGTTTTGTCGCCGTCATAGGTGAGCGTAGCCATCTTGGTATCTTTGTTCCAGTCCACACTGGCTACCTTTTTTACGTTACCTGCTTTTTCGATGGTGGTTTTGCACATACCACAATTTCCGTAAATCTTTACGGTTTCTGTTTTCGCATTCTTGATTTGTGCGAAGCCGTTTATTGATGATAGTAATACAGCGATTACCATCACTATTTTTGATAATGATTTCATAATAATTACATTTTAAGAAATGGGGCATTAGCAAACCCATTTCTGTTTGAAATTTTAAATAAATGATACAAATTAGGGATTAAAAAAAGCCGGAACAGCTTTTGACAAGACGTACCTATGGCTGTCAAGTCATAATTTTAGCTTATTTTAGGGGGAAGCCAAATGGAGAAAAAGCCTGAAGAATAATAGGCTTCTTTGAAACCGAATTTTTGCTTTTTGGTTTCAGCAAAATAGTTCTTTGCTTTTAATTCTATTGCGATTGGTACACTTAAAGAATTTGGTGAAGAAACGCCGCACTTACACGAGTTATGCTTACAATTACCACCGCAGCCATT
>DATMSZ010000080.1:0-11601 GCA_035565175.1 Pseudosphingobacterium sp. | reverse complement strand
AAGAATGAAACCTTTTTTAGATAAGAATTTCTTATTAGAAAGTAGCACAGCGAAATCCTTATATCATGATTATGCTGCGCAGATGCCTATTATTGACTATCACTGTCATTTATCGCCACAACAAATAGCGGAAGATGTGCAATTTGATAATATAACACAGGTTTGGTTATATGGCGATCATTATAAATGGCGTGCAATGCGTACGAATGGTGTAGATGAAAGTTATTGTACAGGGGAGAAAAGTGATCGTGAAAAGTTTTTGAAATGGGCAGAAACAGTACCTTATACCTTACGAAATCCTTTATATCATTGGACTCATTTAGAGCTAAGACGTTATTTCGGTATTGACGAAATATTGAGTCCGGAAACAGCAGATAAGATTTATGATCAGTGTAGCACGCTTCTTAAAGATCCGGCCTATAGCGTTCGTAATCTTTTAAGAAAAATGAATGTGAAGATTGTTTGTACAACAGACGATCCAACAGATACGCTTGAATATCATCAACAATTAAAAAGTGAAGGTTTTGAAATCAAAGTATTACCTGCTTTTCGACCTGATAATGCAATGAACTTATCAATACTTTCAAAGTTCAAAAGCTATGTTGGAAAGTTGGCAGAAGTATCAAAAATAAGTATTCAAAATTTTGATGATTATTTACATGCTTTGAAATCAAGACACGATTACTTTGCGGAAAATGGTTGTTGCGTATCGGACCACGGCTTGGAGAAAATTTATAATGACTCTTACCGCTTGGAGGATATACGAACAATCTTTTCCAATGCCTTGGAAGGCAAGTTAATTTCAGATGAAGAACATAACAAGTTCAGATCAGCTATGTTAACTTATTTTGCTGAGTGGGATTATGAAAAAGGATGGGTGCAACAATATCATTTAGGTGCACTTCGCAATAATAATTCGAGGATGATGCAAAAGCTCGGTCCAGATACCGGTTGGGACTCCATTGGTGATTTTTCGCAAGGTAAAGCCTTAGCTGGCTTTTTAGATAAGTTAGACAGCCAGGATAAACTGGCTAAAACCATATTGTATAATCTGAATCCATCAGATAATGAGTTGATAGCCACTATGATCGGAAATTTCAATGATGGATCGTCGCAGGGGAAAATTCAATTTGGATCGGGCTGGTGGTTCTTAGATCAAAAGGACGGTATGATCAGGCAGATGAACGCATTGTCTAATATGGGCTTGATCAGTAACTTTGTTGGAATGCTGACGGATTCCAGAAGCTTTTTATCTTATCCGAGACATGAATATTTCCGGCGTATCTTATGTAACCTTTTTGGTGAAGAAATTGAAAAAGGAGAGTTGCCGGATAATCTACCCTGGGTAGGCAAGATCATTCAGGATATCTGTTATAATAATGCAGCCAATTATTTCAATTGGCCTAAATAGAAAAAGAGGTAGAGCTATTCTACCTCTTTTTTGTTTATAACTAATTGAGAAATTTTAAGAGAAATTAAGCGAAATTTGATATTATTGTAAACGAAATAACTAACGTAGAGAATGTTTGAGCAGTGCAAACGTTTTCTTTTAACCTAATTAACTTTATATTACCGTAAATAATGAATTCACGAGAAACGACAGGAAAGTACAGATGGACAATTTGTGCCTTGCTTTTTTTTGCTACTACAATAAATTATCTAGATAGGCAAGTCTTATCCTTAACATGGAAAGATTTTATCGCTCCTGAATTTAAGTGGACAAATAATGATTATGGTAATATTACAGCCCTGTTCTCCATTTTTTATGCAATCTCCCTCTTGTTTGCCGGGAAATTTGTTGATTGGTTAGATACAAAAAAGGGATTTCTTTGGGCAATAGGTATATGGTCTATAGGTGCTTGTCTACATGCTTTTTGTGGTATCGTGACTTCTGGTTTACTTACAGGTAATTGGTTGGTAGGATTTGAAGGGGCCAAGGAGTCAATTGCTTTGGTTGATGATACAGCCATGATTATAACGGTGAGTGTAACCCTATTTATTTTTGCACGTTTTGTGCTGGCGCTTGGAGAAGCTGGTAATTTTCCGGCAGCCATCAAAGCAACTGCTGAATATTTCCCCAAAAAAGATAGGGCCTTTGCTACCAGCATTTTTAATGCGGGAGCAACGGTAGGGGCGTTGGCTGCACCTGTTACGATTCCTTTTATTGCTGAAGCTTATGGTTGGGAAATGTCGTTTATTATAATAGGTGCGCTGGGTTTCGTATGGATGGGGTTTTGGGTTTTTATGTATCATAAACCTGAAGTACATCCGCGGGTGGGTAAAGAAGAACTCGCGTATATTCAGCAAGATATCATTAATGATCGAAAGCTTGTAGATTATAAGGAAGAAACGACAACGAAAGTTTCTTTTATGCAGTGTTTTAAATATAATCAAACCTGGGCTTTTGCTTTTGGTAAATTCATGACGGATGGCGTTTGGTGGTTCTTCTTGTTCTGGACGCCCGCTTATTTAAGTTCCGTGTATGGAATGGACTCCACGGACAGTGCATTGCCCCTTTTTGTTTTGTACTTGATTACACTTCTTTCGATCATTGGAGGATGGCTACCTACGTTTTTTGTTGATAAGAAAGGAATGAACCCTTATGAAGGCCGCATGCGCGCTATGTTGATATTCGCTTTTTTTCCTTTGTTGGCATTATTTGCCCAGCCGCTTGGACATATTAGTTATTGGTGGCCAGTTATTATTATAGGTATAGCCGGGGCAGCGCATCAGGCATGGTCCGCCAATATTTTCACAACTGTTGGAGATATGTTTCCGAAAAAGGCAATTGCTACTATTACCGGAATTGGTGGTATGGCAGGGGGAGTTGGTTCTTTCTTTATCAATAAGGGTTCAGGAATGTTATTTGATTACAGCAAAGAGACGGAAATGGTTTTTATGGGATTTCGTGGAATTGAAGCTGGATACTTTATTGTTTTTTCTGTTTGTGCTGTTTGTTATATTATTGGGTGGGTCGTTATGAGAGCATTAGTGCCTAAATATGCACCTATAACAAATATGTAACCCTTCCGAATAGAATAGCTAAAATAGATTATGTAATGCATCGAAATCATTATGTAATCTATTTTCTTTTTGTGAACTTTGCAATGGAATTAAAATTAAAGTATAAATAGGGTATTGCGCTCTTTTTTAAGAATGTTTCGATATTCACTTTAATTATTAATCTTACATCTTTTGCAATGTTTAAACGTGGAAACTAATACCCTTCCTGCCATTCCCCATAGTCGCGATCGAGTTCGTTTGGCTGTATCTCTTTTTTATTTCTGTCAAGGCTTGGCTTTTGCCTCATGGGCCTCCCGTATACCTGATATAAAAACAACACTAAACCTTTCAGATGGTCAATTAGGAAGTCTCTTGTTTGCACTTCCTCTCGGACAATTAGCTACAATGGCCTTATCGGGTACTTTGGTGACAAAATTTGGAAGTAAAAAGGTTTTAATTGTAGCAGCGGCATTATATGTGATTGCCTTAACAAACTTAGGTTTAGCTACTAAAGGCTGGCATCTGGGCACTGCGCTATTTCTTTTTGGTGTAATAGGAAATATGTGTAACATAGCGGTCAATACGCAAGGGGTTGCCGCCGAAAACTTATTTGATAAACCTATTATGTCTTCCTTTCATGGTGCGTGGAGCATTGCCGGGTTCACGGGTGCATTAGTAGGTCTTTTGATGATTAATCTGCATGTAAATCCTTACACGCACTTTTGGATTATTGCAGGGCTGGTATGGATGAGTATTATAATAAACAATAAATACTTAGTTGCTGGAGTTGGCCCTGTCAGTACCACTAAGAGGAAATTATTCTCAAAACCCGAGGGTGCACTGATGCAATTAGGGGTAATTGGCTTTTGCAGTATGGCAACGGAGGGAGCTATGTTCGATTGGAGCGGTGTGTATTTTAAAGATATTGTGAAAGCACCACATGCTTTGGTACCGCTTGGCTATGCATCCTTTATGATCATGATGGCTTCTGGAAGATTTATTGGCGATCGTTTGATTGCGAAATTGGGAAGGAAGAGAGTGTTGCAGGTCAGTGGCGTCCTCATCTCAACAGGTATGTTTATCGCCGTAATATTCCCATATATTGTCACAGCTGTTTTAGCGTTCATGCTTGTTGGCTTGGGCGTGGCTACCGTGGTACCGACTGTTTATAGCGTAGCTGGAAGAAATACAAAAGTGTCTCCAGGTATAGCTTTGGCAATGGTGTCTAGTGTGAGTTACCTGGGCTTTTTAATGGGACCTCCTCTAATAGGATATATAGCGGAACTTGCTAGCTTAAGATACTCATATGCCGTAATAGGCGTGTTTGGCGTAGTAATCAGTATGCTAGTTGCTAAAATCAAGGCTATAAATTAAGATCATTATTGCACAAGGGATGCGTTCAGCAGCTGAATCTCGGTACCTTTTTCTGGATCGGGATTCAAATGTATAGTACCATTGATTTTGACCGGATTATCTGTAAATCTCACCTTGCCTTTTTTCATTACAATCTGTACGAGAGGCGGTATACCATTTTGACCACAAAACATGCATTGCATAACGGGCAGTACAGACAGCATAAAAGTACTATGATCCCTGCCTACCTTTAAGGGAATGATGTAACCAGGTAGTGTTACATTGCTGTTATCAAGGGCTTTTAGTTCTTTTGGAAAATGAGGTGTATAAGATGTTGTGCCGTCCGACAGGGTGGTGACTTTATACATAAGGAGGTCAAACTTCTCCCAAACGGCCGTCATCATTGCTTTATGATCAGGAACAGTGGTTGGAGTAAGTTGTGCCTTTATTGGATAGGAAAAGGACGACAGCAAAATTAACAATAGAAAAGATTTCATCTGTAAATAATTTTTGTTTTTTTTACTTCAACGGTACCCATGACTCCCTACATGGAGCTGTTGTTTTTATTTAGCCAATGTATTGGAGAGCTGGGTTGAATAAGACTTTATTGCGGGTAAGAGTGCGGCAGCAAAGCCAATCAAACTGCCTGTTATTGCGATGAGTGCTTCCTTTTCATTGTAATAGAATGGATTTATCAATTCATTTTTACTATAAGTAATGATCAGAAAAAAGATAATGTGTGCAAGTAGAAGACCCATTACAGTCCCAATAAATGTTATGTATGCGCCTTCAGTTATGGTTAGCATAAATATTTTTATGCGGGAGGCACCCATTGTTCTCATTATGGCTAGTTCATATTTTCTATTCTTCAGATTGTTAAGTAGGCTTATGAAGATTCCACCCCCAGCCATAAGCATAAGCAAATAGGATAGTATTTGTAAGGCATCAAAACCTATTCCAAGTAAACTAAAAATCCGACTACTTTCGATTGCTGGTGATGCGGCTTGTAGATTGGTTTCTTTATTGATCATTTGGGGAAATACTGCAATAGCTGCCGGGTTTTTATATTGTATCAGAAGACTTGTAATTTCTTTCTCGCTTTCTGAAGCAGTTATCAGGTGATGAAGATCGTTTACACCATCACTGTTTTCATGTTCGTGATCATGTGTACGCCATACGCTGGAGAGTGCGGTAAGGAACAGATCATCAGGCGTATTTTTGCTGTCTTTGAGAATGCCGACAACCAGGTAGGGGTGTGCTGTATGTAGGTCCTCGTTGTTGCTTAGTCCATGAGCGCTGGTTAGCTTGTCGCCAATCTGAAGACCTGCTTTTTTAGCAACTGTAGCGCCAATCACAATTTCAAAATCTGCCGTAAACCATCGACCTCTAGCGACTTTTGTTTGGTATAATCTCAGAAAATTGCTGTCTGTTCCTATAATTCTATAGCCTTTGTAATTATCGCCCACTGCAAGTGGAACCGCCATTTTTACAAAAGGACTTTTGGATAGCTGATGAGCCTCTTTTAACGATATATTTCCTGTAGGATTGTCAACATGGTAAACGCTATTGAGTATTAACTGCAGTGGACTACCTTTTGCTCCCACAACTAAATCGATATTTTTGCTTTTCCTTTCAAGCTGTTCGTTTAGCTGTGTGCTAAACAGCACGATAAGGCATAACGTAGCTATGCCAAATGAACAAAGCATGATGCTCAATATGCAGGATGACAAGTTATAGCGTACATTTTTTCTGACCAGATAAAATAAATTCATTTTATTAAAGATTGTAAATGGTTGGTATTTTATTCTTAATCCGTTGATCATGTGTCGCTATGATAAGCGATGTTTTGCTGTCTGTTGCTTGTGAGATCAGCAAGTTTAATACGCTTTCTGCATTGTTGTCGTCTAATGCAGATGTTGGTTCATCTGCCACCAATAATTTGGGGCGGTTGATAAGTGCCCTTGCAATGGCTACACGTTGTGCTTGTCCTTCACTAAGCTGAGTAGGGTAACTTTCCGCTTTCTCTAGTATACTTAGTTTGCTTAAGATATATTGTTGTTGCTCGCCGTCTTTTTTTAAGCCGGCAAGCTCCTGCGCTAAGCTTAGGTTTTCCGTTACTGTGAGGCTAGGTAAAAGATGTGGCTTTTGAAATATTATACCGATCGATGTGCCTCGAAAATGATCTAGCGCTCTATTAGAAAGTTGATAAATAGATGTTCCGAAGATATGCACAGATCCTTGCTGCGGTCTTAACAAGCCGCATAACAGATGAAGTAAGGTCGTCTTACCACTTCCCGATCGTCCAGTTATTAGACAATGCTGTCCCTGTTTTACAGTAAGAGGGGAAAAGGTGATTGTATAACCATTTTTATAACGGTGAGTCAATAAGCTGGTTTTTATTTCACGGACATCGATCATCGTAACTTATTTGTTTTCGGGTATTGTGTAACAGGTATGACAATGCGATTTGGTTAATTTCCAATTAATGAAGTGCGCTGCTGCGAGTGCTATGCCTCCCAATGGAACTAAGATGGGTTCTAGGCTATGAAACGCTAACAGGTGTGTTCCGAATATGAGACCGAAACCCAATAATAATAGAAGAATAGGACTACAATTACGGTGGAATTTGAAATAAGAGGGAACGAGTGAGCTGATACCCACCACAACTGAAAGAGAAATGATAGCGAGTTCCACCAATGGACTTGATAAAAACTCCAGGCCAATTAAAGGAAGAATTGTAATGATAAAGGGCATCAGTGCACAGTGAATCGCACAAAGTGTAGAAGCAGTGAAACCGATTTGGTCTAATTTGGAGAGAAAGTTCGCTTTCATAGTATATGTATTTTGAGTATGTAAATATTATTATTTTATAATGCAATTATGTTGCAAATATATGATGTTATATTTATGTTTGCAACATGATTGCATTAAATATGATTCCACAAGACTTTGAAACATGGCGTGCGAGCATCACTATAAAATGCGGTATTGAAGTTTCCGTTGCGTTTGCAAGACAGCGTTTAGCTATCTATAAGCAAGCAGAACACCCGGAAACAAAAGAATTTATAAAATTATATGGTTCAAAGCACTATCAACAAATAGTAGCTTGGTTAAAAATAATAGAAAAAGGAGCTTAAAAATGTCTATAAGAAAACTTCCCGTTACCGTGTTAAGCGGGTTTTTAGGTGCTGGAAAAACCACCTTGTTAAATCATATTTTGCATAATAAGCAAGATTTAAAAGTAGCTGTCATTGTAAATGATATGAGCGAGGTAAATATCGACGCGCAAATGGTAAGTAAAGAGAATATATTATCGCGTACAGAAGAGAAGCTTGTAGAGATGAGCAATGGTTGTATCTGTTGCACTTTGAGGGAAGATCTAATATTAGAAGTTGAACGCCTAGCAAAAGAGAATCGCTTTGATTATTTACTTATTGAGAGTACGGGGATTTCCGAGCCCATTCCGGTGGCTCAAACATGGAGTTATGTTGACGACAATCAACACGTTGACTTAGGAAGCTTCAGTTATATCGACACGATGGTTACCGTAGTAGATTGTTTTAATTTTTTTAAAGATTTTGGCACGAACGAAACCTTACAAGCCCGGAGTCTGACAGATGATGAGCAAGATCATCGAACAATTGTAAACCTATTAACGGATCAAATAGAGTTTGCTAATGTAATCATCTTAAATAAAACGGATTTAGTAGCCGACGAAACGATCGGAATGTTGGAAGCCGCGCTTAGGAAATTGAATCCTGAGGCCGATATAATACGATCTCATTTTGGTGAAATTGATATAGCTCGTATTTTAAACACTGGTTTGTTTGACTTTGAGAAGGCGTCCTCTACTGCGGGATGGCAAAAGGAGTTGGAAAGCGAGCACACACCTGAAACGGAGGAATATGGGATTTCATCTTTTGTGTTTACCTCCCCAAAGCCTTTTCATCCTCGACGTTGGCACACATTTTTAAATCAGCATTATCCAACTAATATAATACGAGCAAAAGGTTTATTTTGGATGGCTTCTCGACCGGACAAAGCGATCAACTTTAGTCAGGCCGGAGGTAGCTTGCGAATAGAGAATGCTGGCACTTGGTGGTGTAGTATGCCCTATGAAGAACGGATTCAGTATTCCTATTACCACGATTTTAAAGAAGAAATAGAAAACAGATGGAGTAAACAGTGGGGAGATCGGCAGAACGAGTTAGTGTTCATAGGGCAATATTTAGATAAACGGACTTATTTAAAGGAACTTGAAGACTGCTTGCTCACAGACGAGGAAGCCATTGAATGGAATAACAAACATTGGGAGGACGATTTTCCGGAATATATTTAAGGTGTGGTGCAAAAGAAGAAGCAATTATTTAACATAAAATTAAAATGAAGCTATGTTGCAATTGAGGTAGCAGTATTATCTTTGCTAATTGGAAAAATTTAATATATATCAATAAGACATTGTGCATGAGACGCAGAGAATTTTTTAGAAATACGGCTTTTACAGCCATTGGCGCTTCCTTATTATCTCCATTTGAATCCATAGCCCGTGGGCGTTCAAGTAATATTTCGTCACGTCAAGCAGGCGGGGCCAAAAACATCATTTTTATGGTAAGTGACGGGATGAGTACCGGCACGTTGAATATGGCAAGTCTTATGCGCCAGAGAAAGGAAGGAAAACAAAGCAATTGGTTATCCTTATATGAGCAAAATTTAGTTAGTAGAGCCCTAATGGATACTGCCTCTGCCAGTTCACTTGTAACAGATTCAGCAGCTGCAAGCTCTTCCTGGGGAGGAGGTGTTCGTGTTAATAACGGATCATTAAATGTAAACGAAGATGGGACTTATAATAAGCCTATTCTTCAAAAGTTTAAGGCGGCAGGTAAAGCAGTAGGCTGTGTGACTACCGTGCCTATAACCCATGCCACTCCAGCGGGCTTCTGCGTAAATAGCAATAAACGTTCCGATCAACCGGGTATTGCCCTCCAATATTTTGATTTACGTTTTGACGTGATGATGGGTGGCGGACTTGAATTTTTCAGTGCTGATAAGCGGAGTGATAAGCAAGATCTGTTGGCAAAGTTTAAACACGGTGGTTTTGAAGTTATTCGAAATAGGAGAGAACTGCTAGCCCTTCCAACTGACCTTCAGAAACCGATTTTGGGTGTTTTTTATGAGGATGGATTGCCCTATGCACTCGATAGGGAAACCGATGTGCAATTGAAAGAAACAACACCGAGTTTGGCAGAAATGACAAAGGCAGCTATTCATCAATTGAAGAAAAATAAAAACGGATTCGTATTGCAGGTCGAAGGAGGTAAAGTAGACTGGGCCGCGCATGCTAACGATGCAGGAGGTTTGATTTATGATCAGTTAGCTTTTGATGAGGCGGTGGGGGAGGCGATTGCCTTTGCAACGGAAGATAAGGAAACTTTGATAATTATTACGACCGATCATGGAAATGCAAATCCAGGTTTATTTTATGGCGAACAAGCAAATAGGAATTTTGATCGTATCCAACAATTTAAACACACAAATGATTGGATTTTAAATGGAGCAGATAATTCCTACACGCCAAACCAAATGATTGAACGTATCGAATTTGCGCAACATTATGCCATTACGAAAGAGGAAGCTAGTGCTTTGCTAGCGCATTATAAAACCTTAGATGGGGATGGGCTCTATAACCCACGTAAATTACCATTCAAATTACTTGCTCAGATTCAGGAAAAGCATATTTCAGTGGGCTGGGGAGCAATGGACCATTCGGCGGATTTTGTAGAATTGGCTATGTTTGGCCCGGGAAGAGAGCATTTGAAACCTTTTGTTAAAAATATAGAACTTCACAATTTTATGTTGCAGGCCACAGCAATAACGGTTTAATTCTCCTTATTTTACTAATAGTTTTCTATGCATTGTGAAGTTTGATATCAAAAATTACTATATTCAGCTATTAACATCGACTATTAAACAGAGCGAACATGAAAGTAGCAATATATAGTGCCCAACCTTATGACCGTTTTTCTTTTGATCAGGTGAACGAAGAATATGGTCATGAGTTTCTATATCTTGATATAGATTTAAATATATTCACGGCAAAATTAGCAGAAGGTTGTGAGGCTGTTTGCATTTTTGTGAACGATCATGCGGACGCAGATGTATTGAAGACTTTATTAAGTATTGGAATCAAAACACTGGTATTACGTTGTGCAGGTTTTAATCAAGTGGATTTGGAAGTAGCAAAGGAACTAGGTATACAGGTTATGCGTGTGCCGGCTTACTCTCCAGAGGCTGTTGCTGAGCATGCTGTTGCAATGATTTTAACACTGAACAGAAAAACGCATAAAGCTTATAACAGGGTAAGAGAAGGGAATTTTTCGTTGGTTGGCCTAACTGGTTTTAACTTGTACAGAAAAAAGGTAGGTGTAATAGGTCTAGGGAAAATCGGATTGGCTTTTAGTAAGATTATTCATGGATTTGGTTGTGAAATATTGGCATATGATCCTGTAGTTCAAGATTATCCAGATTATATTAAGGTAGTTCAGTTGGAAGAGCTGCTGCAAGTATGCGAAATTATTTCTTTGCATTGCCCATTATTTGAGGATACGTTGCATCTAATTAATAAAGAGCGCTTAGCCAAAATGAAAGATGGTGTCATGTTAATAAATACCAGTAGAGGCGGGCTAGTCCATACGCGGGATATTATTGAAGCCCTAAAAAAGAGAAAGGTAGGATTTTTAGGAATTGATGTATACGATCAAGAAGAAAAACTATTCTTTAGAGACCTGTCGGGGAATATTATTGAGGATGATGATATTTTACGACTTATGAGCTTCCCGAATGTATTGATCACCTCTCATCAAGGATTTTTCACTTCAGAAGCCTTAAATGAAATTGCACATATTACACTTCAGAACTTAGTAGATGCTGCCGGGGGTATTATTACCGAAAATTCCCTAACTTATTAATGGAGTTAACTGGATATTCCAAGCAGCTTATATTGACTTTATTTGAGCATTATTATGAGAAAATTACGCGGATGTTAAAAATATGTTAAAATAAATCTCGTTTTGTAACGAATCAAGATTTGGAACGTCTTATAGATAGTTTTTGTTTATATTGGGTTTGTCAAGTCCTGCGATTTATCGAGTCGCAGGACTTGTTTTGTGAAGACTCATTTTGTCATTAAATTGTTAATTCGAAGAAAATATTTTACATAGTGTTTTATATACACTATCTTTGTTTCAT
>DATMSZ010000079.1:0-4533 GCA_035565175.1 Pseudosphingobacterium sp. | reverse complement strand
ATTGCGAATAAATTTATTTTTGTATAAGTTTGTCATCCCAAAAACTTCGGGATGTAGCGTAGCCCGGTATCGCGCCAGCATGGGGTGCTGGAGGTCGTCGGTTCAAATCCGGCCATCCCGACAGAAGAAAGGCTCTTGCTTCAGCAAGGGCTTTTGTTAGTTTAGGACAAATTAAATTAAGTTTCCGTTAGTGAGTTTTAAAATAACAAAAGATAAGCACGAGCTGCAGTTATTTTTGGTCTGTAATTATCCAAATGCAAATCGCCGAACTTAGCAGGGGCAATTCGGCCATCCTCACAATTGAAAACTATGGGCTATTGACTTTCTCAAAAAGAATAGGAAACTAATTCCTTGAAATGATCTCCTATTCTTTTTGAGAAAACTTAGTCATACAGTACTGATTCCTATCTAAAATTGGTTCATTCGTTTAAAAAAGACAGCACATAATTTCTAATTTCGTGTTGTTGTTTTGGGTTAGCACGGTCATCCATATCATTGTGGAATGTATTTAATAACGGTATAATTTTCATTCCAAACACGTTTTGCTCTTTTTTATTTGGTAGAACACCTTTATCGGCTGGCTGATCACTGGACCGCAGCGAATATACTTTCGGTGTTTTGGTTCTTGGTAAAGCCATCCTCCTATTATCCAAGGTAATAATTTTATCAACCACATTTGGATACTTTTCAGGAAATAAAGCTGTCATGTCTCCACCATTAGAATGTCCAATTAAGACGATGTGGTGATAATTTAGTTGCAAATCAGATTTCTTCAATTTATTTATAACAAATAGTATATTATCAGCACCTCTTTCCCAGAACGGTCTTCTTACTATTTGTGGAATCCCGTTATTTGGAATTAAGCTATCCGTAGGTAACTCGTGTTGAATACTCACAACATAAAAGCCTTTTGAAGCAAGGAACTCGGTGAGGTAAGAATACCTGGTATTTGATTTTGCTTCATTTTGGTAATATCCATGACTAAAAATTATGAGCGTTTGTTTTGCCTTTTGTCGGCCTAACACGGGCTTATAAATGGCGAGAGGGATAGAACGACTTCTATTGTGATCAAAAAAAGTTACAGTATCAAGTTTAACTTTATAGTTTATTTTATTCAGATTGCTAACTGTTTTACCTATTGAACAGCTGGGAAAAATTATTAGATAAAGAAAAAATAGAAGATAACTATTTCTGTTCATTATTAGTTTTAATAACATTATAATCGTAATAAAGGTAGTGAAGATATTATTTTTTTCGGCTACTCATTGTAAATATAAGGGATCTTTAATTGGGTTATGCATCGTTAAAGGTTAAGAGAACCTAATAAGAATTATTAGAATGAGAATGGTGACTCAAGAGATATTGTATTAGAAAAACAGAAAGAATTAAAACATCCTTATAAACTAAATAAGATACTCACATATTAATATAATTTCTATCTTTGCCGCTGGAAAGTTGGCAGAGTGGTCGAATGCGGCGGTCTTGAAAACCGTTGTCTGTCACAGGACCGGGGGTTCGAATCCCTCACTTTCCGCCAGAACAAAGAAATGTCCAGCCCTGTGCTGGCATTTTTGTTTTTATTTGATTAAGCTCAAAAAAACTAAAAACGAAAAAAAGAAGGAGCCTAGCGAATAGTTAGGTGGTATTTGAAGATCCTATTTTTAAGATCGCCAAGTATAACAAATATAATCCCTCACTTTCCGTATAAAAAAGTGCTGAAAACCAGCACTTTTTTATATTAGAATTGCGTTATCAAACGTTCTTGTTGGTATACTCCTTGCTAGACTAAATCCTTCTTTCTAATCCATGAAATAATCGCTTTGGCTAGGACCTCTGGCTGCTCGATAGGTATCATGTGTCCACTATTAGGTATGATTTTTAGTTCAGCATTTGGTATAACGTTACACAATTCTTTCGTCTCCTCTAAGCTTCGCAACTGATCTTCATCTGCACCTATAACCAAGGTTGGGCAGTCAATATTACTTAACCATTCCCGATCATCTCCACGTTGTAGCATCGATTGACGGATAAACACATCTTTACCCAATCTTATTCCCATCATTCGGATACGCTCTAATAAAATGGTATTATTCGTTTGTTGTGGATGCAAGGAAAGTTTTATGGCCGCTCTGCTTAAACCTCCAAAGGAAGCAGAAGACATCGCCTGAACAGCCGATATTTTGCTTTGTCTTTGCTCAACAGTATCTGGACGTAAAGAGGAGGCGATGAGGATAAGTGCTATTATTCTTTCGGGCGCGATATGTAGCATTTGTCTGGCTACATAACCTCCCATAGAAAAACCAATAAGTACAAAGTGGGGAGGAGCAGAATCAAGAATGTGAGTAGCCATGGCCTGAATGGTGTCCCCATGTGTTAGCACTTTAGCTATGGGTCTACCAATTTCTCTTAGCATAATATCCATATCGGCCCATAACGTTTCGTCGGCCATAAAACCGGGAATAAGTACTAGATCTAAGAGCTTCTCAGGAGTAATCATTTAAAGATTTTATTAAAATATAAATGGAATTTTAGCAAAGATAAACTGCCTAACCGTAATAATTTGGCCCCCTCCAAATATAATTTTCAATATCAGAATTACTACAGGTATTCAGCTATATAACGGATAAGCATCAATTACAGTATTTCGACCTCTTCAGGTATAACAAAGAGTATCGTGCAGCCCGTATCTGTTTTTACAGCATGTTTAAAACCTGGAGGAGTATATAAATAGTCGCCTTTAGTGAGCAATGTCCCTTCGATGATGGCGTTACCTTCTAAAACGAATAATTCTTCACCAGCTGGATGCCTGTGATACGGATAACTAGCGCCAGCGTCAAACTTGAGTAATATAGTTTGAGAGCGGTGTGTAGTTTGATCGTACCGGAGCGATTTTACGAATATTCCTTCATAATGTGTTCCTTTTTCAATCAACGGAAGCCATTCTGTGCTTGCGCTTTTTACGATGTAATCGTTAATGTTAGTGTTCATAATAATCATAACTAAGAATTAAACAAATTATCTATACTCCATTTATGTTTTGGTAATGTTGCTAATAAAAATGCCCCCGTACTAAAGGCAAATACCGAATAATCAAGCGATTCCTTTATTCCAAAAGAATAGGCCATGGTAAACGCAAATAAGAGTGTGAGAGCAGCAGCACCAAACGAAGCATACCGGGTATAATAACCTAGCAAAAGCATTAGGCCAAAAATTATTTCTAAAATTGTACTGAGTATAGCCATTATGGGAGCATAGTTTTTTGGGACGAATGATATCGTTAGGGCAGTATAATCTACAAATTTATGCCAACCCGATGATTGTATACCCCATAAATTTAATCGGCTTGCCACTGCCGACAGAAAACCCGACGCTAGTGCTATCCTTAATAAAAATGATTCAATATTTGGCTGAATGTGCATATTTTAATAATTAATTCCATACAAAGATGGTCTAATTGACAGGGTTAAAAAATAGAAAATCCTGATAAAAACATGTAAAATTCAGACAGCGAATATTTTCCTATAATCTTTAGGCGAGAAGTTTGTGTGTTTTTTAAAGAAGTTCGAAAAGTAGAAAGGATCGTTAAAGCCTAACTGAAAAGCGATTTCTTTAATCGGAAGGTTTTGATAAATGAGCAGGCGTTTAGCTTCCGAGATAACAAGGCTATAAATTACATTTTGAGCCGTTTTATTGGCATGCATTTTTGATAGCTCATTAAGACTAGATTCTGTTGTATGTAATCTGGTTGAAATTTGAGCAACAGAAAAATTCAATGAAAAATTGTTTCGCACCTCTTCCAAAAAACGAAGAAATAAAGCATTCGGCTTCCAGATTTCATCGCCTTTATTAACTTTTATCCTATTAATTTCTATTAAGAGTAACTCAATATAAGAACGAATTGATATGTAATATTGATATGGCTTTACTCGTAATTCATTAGCAATATTTGACAATAAAGTGTTGAAATTAGTCGATGGTTCAATTGTGATGACTTCATTCATTCCGAAATGGCAGAATAGGCCGTTATGAAAGATAAGTTCAATATCGTTGTCATCTTTACAAATAAAGTCAAGAGAAAATTCCAAAACGTCGATAGTGCCACTGATATCCTTAAAGAAATGGACTTGTCCAGAAGTAATAGTAAGTACTTGGTGTTTGGTCATACTAAATTCATTTTCGTCAACCATTATTGTGGTACTACCCTGTTCGCACCAAACAAGTAAGTATTTTAACACTCTTTTGGGATTTTTGTAGTCATCTAGCTTATGTAATTTATGCAATGCTATCATTCCGAATCGAGATAAATTGATTTTTTATCTATTTGAAAGTACTTTTAGTGCTTGTTCTACAGACGGTACAAAGTTGATGTGTCCAGCGTTATTACTTTCATAGATAAAATCTTTAATATTTTTGTCAGCATAGCGGCTAAAATCTCCTACGAGCGCAAGACGAACACGGTAATTCGAAAATTTTTGAAGTATTTCACCAGCCAGCCCATTTTTTAAATCAAAAAAGTCTGGGGTGAGGTTTTTC
>DATMSZ010000078.1:0-1678 GCA_035565175.1 Pseudosphingobacterium sp. | reverse complement strand
GATAATCAGGAGGAAGGCCTCATGCAAAGCTTACTTGATAAAGCTGGAGAGCTTGGACTTTTGGGCGTTTCAATTCCTGAGGAATATGGTGGGTTTGGGAAAAATTTCAATACGTCTATGCTGGTAACAGATGCCGTAGGAGCAGGGCATTCCTTTGCAGTTGCTCTTTCTGCGCATACTGGTATTGGTACCTTACCAATTCTTTATTATGGTAATGAGGAGCAAAAGAATAAATATATACCAAAGTTAGCTACCGGAGAGTTTAAAGCCGCATATTGTTTAACCGAACCAAACGCGGGTTCTGATGCAAATAGTGGACGAACAAATGCTAAGCTGAATGCGGAAGGCACTCACTATTTAATTAATGGCCAGAAGATGTGGATTACAAATGGCGGATTTGCCGATATTTTTATCGTTTTTGCTAAAATTGAGGACGATAAAAATCTATCTGCATTTATTGTTGAAAAATCTTTTGGAGGTATTACGATGAATCCAGAAGAACATAAACTCGGTATAAAAGGGTCATCTACCCGGCAAGTTTTTTTTAATGACTGTCCAGTGCCGAAAGAAAACTTATTATCTGATCGAGAAAACGGGTTTAAAATAGCTGTAAACATCCTAAATATAGGTAGAATAAAGCTTGGAGCAGCAGCTATTGGTTCTTCAAGAAAGGTAATTACGCAGGCTATTAAATATGCCAATGAAAGGGTCCAGTTTACATTGCCTATTTCTAAGTTTGGTGCCATCCGATATAAGTTAGCCGAAATGGCGACTAGAAATTTCGCAGTAGAAAGTGCTGCTTATCGTGCGGGGCAGAATATTGATGATGCTTACGAGGCTTTAATTGTAGGGGGTATGGAGGCCGCTAAAGCTAAGTTAAAGTCGACCGAACAGTTTGCTATTGAGTGTGCTATTTTAAAAGTATGGGGATCCGAAATGCTAGATTATATTGTTGATGAGGGTGTTCAAATTTACGGGGGCATGGGTTATTCTGCGGAGGCGCCAATGGAACGATCTTACCGAGACTCTAGAATAAACCGGATATTTGAAGGTACAAATGAAGTAAATAGGTTGTTGATAGTCGATATGTTATTAAAACGTGCACTGAAGGGTGAGTTGGATCTGATGGGGCCAGCACAGGCAGTGGCAAGTGAATTAATGGCTATTCCTGATTTTGGAGAAGTAGCGGATACATTGTTTGCGGCAGAGAAAAAAATTATTAGTAATTTAAAGAAAACCGGCTTAATGATAGCTGGATCGGCCGTACAAAAATTGATGATGACGCTTCAAAAAGAGCAGGAAATCTTGATGAACATTGCTGATATTATAGGATCCGTTTACGTAGCGGAATCTACACTACTGAGAGTTGAAAAACTTGTTCACCTAAAAGGGGAGGAGAATGTAAGTGGGCAGTTAGATATGGCTCGGATTTTTTTGCATAATACAATAGATAAGGTGTATCTCGCTGGTAAAGAAGCTTTAAATTCTTTTGCTGAGGGCGATGAGTTAAAAATGATGCTAGTTGGTTTAAGACGTTTTACGAAAGCAGAACCTTTCAATGTCAAAGAAGCCAGGCAAAGAGTTGCCAAAGAACTGATTGAAGCAAACCAGTATTGTTTTTAACAATTTTTTAGAATAAAATAATTTTGTCCGTAGCGTGGTTTTATTGCGCTACGGA
>DATMSZ010000077.1:0-11201 GCA_035565175.1 Pseudosphingobacterium sp. | reverse complement strand
CCGTACTTCTGAAGCCATGCAGGCCGTCCTCTACGATCGTCAGTGAGTTTTGTATGTTTTCTTTTTTAAGCTTTCTGTGAAGTTTCTTAGATTGTTTCATGGGACCCGCGGGAAAGAGAAAAGGAGTAATTAAAAGTATTTTTTATTTCAACAGATCGTATACCAATAGAAATAGCGCGATTTCAGCATATTTAGACAAGTATTGCCGAATAAACCGAAGTGCATGTTGCATATGCGTTTTAACAGTCAACTTCGATATAGACATCTGTTCGGCAACTTGCTCATACTTCAGGCCTTCCTCTTTACAAAGCTGGTAAACCATTTTCTGTTGGGGGGGTAATTTCTCAATTGCTTCCGATAGAAAGCGCCTAGCCTCCTCTAGTAGAATAAATTCTTCCGTACCATTATCAGCTTCTTTCCAATGTTCAAGAAAAGCATTGGCTGTTTTTCTCTCCAGTTGCACCTTACGTAGGGATTTCAAGGTCTGGTTTCGGGTTAAAACAATCATATAAGCTTCAATATTTTCTATATGATCTAATTCCTTATGTTGCCATATTTTTAAGAAAACCAAGTAAAGTACTTCTTCTGCCAATTCCCTTGATTTAATAATTTTAAATGCATAAGAAAAGACCTTTTGCCGATAGCGATCAAATAAAGTTTGAAAAGCACGTTCACTCCCCAGCTTAATTTCATTAAGCAAGTGTTTTTCTTCATACACGTCCTTTCGTTTAGCCGCAAATGGCAAAATGTAAGAATACTCTTTAGGCATCTTAGGTCTGAATTAACTGGTTGCAAACGGCAGACAACAAATTAACTAATTAAATATTGCACCCCCATCCTGTTCTATCCTGATCTTGTTACAAAGCGATCCGCCATTCCATTTAGCGAAAGATTCATGCTTTTTAAGTAAAGCGTACACAGCCTTGTTTAAAATTAAGAGACTGTTTAAAAATCATTCCTTTACGTCACCTCGACTGAAGCATAGCGAAATAGGGAGGTCTATATGTTTGTAAATTAACAAAAATAGATTTCTCCACTCCACTACATTCCGGAAATGACGATCAAATGCTACTTTTTAGACAGCTCCTTAATTTATTTTCCATAAAACGACGGCTATTCACATTCGATGACATGTGTACCTGCAATTATTTTCTTCGGTGTTTGAGAACGAAGTACCAGCGTTGCCGTACTATTTGCAGGAATCGTTACTTTTAATACAATTTTTTTCCCTTTTCTCTTCCAAGCCGTTTTGATTTCACCGTAGGGGCCAATATGTGAAGCCTCAAAGCTTTCCAAGCCTTGAACAAAATGAGGTTCAATCAATACATTTTTAAATCCCGGTTTCTCAGTATCCGGTTTAATACCTCCTAATCCTTTATAAAGCCAGGCACCGATTTCACCGAACATAATGTGATTAAGGGAGATATCTCTGGCCGACTCAATATTCCAATTTTCGTAGAGAGTAGTTGCTCCATTTTTTATCCACCAACCCCAGGAAGGATAATCTTCCTGTGCTGCCACTTTATAAGCTATTTCTGCATAGCCGTTTTCACTCAATGCGTTTAAAACAGCCTTTGTACCGAGTAATCCCACATCTAAGTGAAAGTTATCCGCACTTACCCGATCGGCTAAATTTTTGGCAACTTTTGCAATCAACTGCTCCGGCACAACGCCCCAAAACAATGGCATACTCAACTCCGTTTGGAAGCCTTGTCCATAAATACCTGTTTGCTTATTGAGATACTTATTATTAATGGCCTCTTTGATTTTATGAGCTAATCTTTCGTAACGATCACAATCCTCCTCGTATCCAAATAATTTAGCAGATTTACTTAAAATTACGGCATCCGCATAATAATAAATAGAAGAAGATAATTCTACCGGTGATTTAGATTTTACTGGCACCCAATCACCCAGCCCCCAGGTTGTCAATCCACTCGGATAAAGATTATCAATATGATCTACATATTTTTTTATGGACGCGTAAGAATTTTGCAGCAAGGTGCTATCACCATAAAACAAATATACATTCCAAGGAATCAGCGCAATAGTACTGGTCCAATCCGGACCATTTCCCCATTCATAGCCCCATCCACCTGTAGGTATAATAGAAGGGAGCACACCATTGGGCTGCTGTTCATCCTGATGATCCGCCAACCATTTTTCATAAATTGTTATGCCATCAAAGCTATACAAACCCGTTTCCACTGCAATATGGGCATCTCCTGTCCATCCATTTTTCTCCCTTTGTGGGCAATCGGTGGGGTAGCCGAAAAGATTAGACAGGTATGAACTATTCGTTGCTTCCCATATTTTATTAATTACAGGGTTGGAAGAATGAATATTGCCTATCACAGGAACATCACTATGCATAAAGTAACCGCTTAAACTTTCTCTTTCTAAAGCAATTGGCTCACTGCTTGTGACTTCCACATATTGAAAGCCTTTATAATTAAACTTGGGCATGAAATAATCATCTCGCCCACTCAGTATAACAATGTCTGTTTGAAATGGATCTTTATCATCAGTGGGGCGATAGTGTTGATCGATATTAGAAATATCAACATGGCCGTTATCGTAGAGACGTTCTCCATGTTTCAGTCTTACGACAGTTCCTTCTTTCCCCTTCACCTTTAACTCGCTTACTCCAGAGATGTTTTTACCTAAATCGAAAACGTATGTGGTATCGTTTAGTTTCCGAATACTTTTTGCTTCTAGCTTTTCCACATTCCTGATAGGATGCATAACTTGAGAAACAATGTGCTGAGAGGGTGCGGCTCGCAGGGCAACCTCTTTCCATTTCCCTTCGTTAAAGCCTGTAGTATTCCATCCCACTTGCTCTAACCGTGCATCATAATGCTCAGCGGTATAAATACTATTGAAAATGATCGGACTTAGGTCTGTTTTCCAACTTTTATCCGTCATAACGGTCTCCGTTGTTCCATCTTCATAGGTGATTTTGAGATCTAAACAGAAGGTAGGTCTTGCTCGCCATGGAGCCTTATCAAAAAACCAAACAGCAGTAGATTGATGGTTATACCAACCATTCCCTAATAATACGCCTACGGCATTTTCTCCCTGCTGCAATTGTTGAGTTACATCATAACTTACATAGAGATTTCGCCTATCAAAACGGGTATAAGCAGGATCGAGCCGATGATTACCGATCTTCTTACCATTTAGATATAACTCGTATAATCCTCCAACCGCGATATAGGCTCGGGCTGCTTTTATTTTTTTAGAAGCCTTAAACTGCTTTCTGAAATAGGCAGCAGGCTTAGTAGCAATACTATTATCATCAGAGATCCAGGCCCCTTGCCAATTTTCCTGATTCATCATACCCGTTTCAAAAGAAGCGATACTTCCCTTTATACTTTTGCCGGATTGGTCCCAGAGATCAACACGCCAAAAATACTTCTTAAAAGGTTTTAGCATTTGGCCAGCATAAGGTATCAGACGAGCATCTGATGAGATCTTTCCCGTGTTCCATTGTTGTCCCTCGTCTTTCAAAACGCTTAAAGAATCTTCTCCCACGTATATTTGGTATGCCGTCTGAAAAGCTCCTTCGCGATAATCGTTCCATAGCCAACTTAACCTTGGGTGTTGAACATCTACTCCGATAGGACTGACCATATGTTCAACTTTTTGAACAATGGCGCTCGCTTTATTTTGAGACGATGAGACCTTCGCCTGAAAAATAAAAAAGATACAAAGAACAATAGACTTAATGGAAAGCTTTAGCATATTGATAGGTTTTTCTTGCGTTATATTTTATCAAATCTATTAAATTTATATGTTCTTTTTAAGCATTACCATCCTGCACTATCCTGCGTTTATATACGCATCATCTTCGTTATAACGTAATAATCTTCCCCGTTTTCACAGATTCGTCGCAGGCTAGCGCTATGCGAAGGCTGTTTACTGCATCTAAATTGGATTTTGTTAAATCGAGGTCTTCTACTATTGCCTTCAGAAAAAATTGTTGTTCACGGTTACATAACTCCTGATGATCGGGCTCATCTTGGAGATCTATCCATGTATCTTCCGCTAAGAACTGCCCCCCTTCATCGATATCTGCCAGATGCACTCTTAGCGACTCGGTCTTCGTGTGTGAAGCGACCGAATCTGATTTACCTTCTTTGCTTGCCTCTTTAGCCACAATCGATACGGAGCCTTTTGGCCCTATAACATCTTTTACAAAAAAAGCTGTTTGGCTAATCATTGGCCCCCAGCCTGCTTCATACCAACCTACAGATCCATCTTCAAAACGAATCTGCAGCTGTCCATAATTATAATTATCATCGGGAATCTCATCCGTTAGTCGCGCTCCGATAGCACTTACCTGTAAAGGCTTCGCAGCCGTCATTTGGCACATCACGTCGATGTAATGTACACCACAATCAACAATCGGGCTTAAGCTTTTCATCAGGTTACGATGTACATTCCACATATTTCCGTGACTTTGCTGATTCAAATTCATACGCATCACGAGGGGTTTACCCATGGTTTGCCCCAATTGAATAAATCGTTCCCACGAAGGATGATAGCGTAAGATATAGCCTACTACCAATTTCTTTCCTGCAGTTTTAGCGGCCTCAACCACCCGTTCAGCCCCAAGCACCGTATCGGCTAAAGGTTTCTCTACGAAAACATGACAACCTGCCTCAAAAGCTTTAATGGCAAAACCTTCGTGTGTATCCGGATAGGTTGAGATACAAACAGCATCCGGTTTTTCCTTCGCTAACGCCTCTTCATAATCGTTATATAGTGCGTATATTCCTCCTAACTGCTCATTCAATAACTCTTTACTTTTCCCCGTTGATACCAAACCACAAATTTCAACCTCTTCTAACAGATGGTAGGCCATGGCATGAGACGCACCCATATTGCCACATCCTACCACGAGTACACGTAATTTCTTCATTCTTTTGTTGTTTTTTGACGCTAAATTAAAGAATATTATCTATTTGGTTTTAGGACGCAACGCTATTATTACGTTATTAATTTAAGTTTAGCCTGTATCGACTTTGTTTGCTAACGCACATTATTTCAGCTCTTCAATGGTTATATCCTTCCATCTTACCTTGATCCCTCCGCCACTATGAATTTGAAGTGCAATAAAACCTTCTCCACGCCCTACCTTCTCGTCATTCAGATAAACCATCTGTTTTCCATTCAACCAGCTCGTCACTTGATTTCCTTCGGCCTTAATGCGCAAATGGTTCCACTCTCCTTGTTTTAAAACGGCCTCATCTGCTTGCTTTGGCTTTATAAGCCATTGTCGTCCATCAGGCCCAGACTCATAAATCCCACCGGTATGATTATTTAAGGGAGCAACTTCAACTTGCCAACCGGTAATATTAACCCCATCAATACTCGATCGGATAAATACGCCGCTATTACCGTTTGCTTCTTGTTTAAAATCAAGATCCAAAATAAAGTTCTTATAAGGCTTTTCTGTACCAAGGTATCCATAAGCCTTATCGGGACCACTTTCACATACCAGCTCACCATTTTCCACATACCATTTTTCTGTACCATAGATTGTCCATCCGGACAGATCTTTGCCGTTAAAAATAGATTGCGACTTTTGCGCAAATGCTGTTGCTGAAATCAGCAAAAAAGAACATACAATTCCAAAAAATTTCATGGCAATTCTATTATTTTTAAGTTACGAAAATGAATTTCTGCACCCTCTGACTCTAAGCAGAGGTATCCTTTTTTAACCGTTGATTGGCTTATTCCATTCACAAATTTACCATTCACCGAGAGTTTAATCGTACCGTCCACGCAAATCACGTCATAGACATTCCACTCTCCTTTTCCCTTGCATCTATTTTCGATGGATTTACTCCGATCACCCCTAGGGTTATCTGGTATCGTTGTTACTCCTCCTACTCCAAAGAGCTCTCCATGTACATAAGCAATAGGAGGTTTTACGCCGTCACGTAGGTTTTGGTTAACCCAATCCAGCTCAAGCATCTGCACTTCTACCCCTCCGGGCAGGCGACTATGCTCATCCGGTTTGGCATCACTCCAAACAAATACACCCGAATTTCCGCCCGCTTCCATATGTTTCCACTCCACATGTAAAATAAAGTTCTCATATAATTTTTCAGAACGCATCACACCAATGGGTTTCCCTGCGCAGATCAAGAGATCTTCTTCCCGTTTCCAGGTATCCCGATTGGTATTTACGTTTATCCATTTAATGGGTTTCGCTTCGCTATTTGAATTGGCAGTTACCTGATCCAACTGCTGTTCGCTTCCGAATTCAATAGGTGATTGAGCGTGGGCGAAATACCTGAGCGTTAGAAATACTACCAATATTAACGCAGTTCTCATTTGATCAATTTTAGGTTTTAACTAAACAACTTTGGTGGTACCGGGAATCGCTATTGGAGGGCCTTCCCATTGAAGATCCCAACTATAATCTTCCGTTTTTGGTCCTAATACTTGGTTGGAATTTATGGCTTGTTCCCAACTAATTGTTTGTCCGCTATATCCCGCCATCCGTGCCCATATTGCTAACATCGTACTGTTTGCCATCCATTCGCCATCATTGATCGGCTTTCCTTCTCGAATAGCAGCAAAAAGCTCATCGTGCTGTGTTTGATACATATTGTTCTTTTTGCCATCGTACCTCCA
This sequence comes from Pseudosphingobacterium sp., assembly GCA_035565175.1. Lineage (GTDB taxonomy): Bacteria > Bacteroidota > Bacteroidia > Sphingobacteriales > Sphingobacteriaceae > Olivibacter. The sequence continues at coordinate 4,553 of DATMSZ010000077.1, read as the reverse complement.
TTTGTTTTTACCTACTATTTCATATTTACTACCTATATTAATAATGGCATTTCCATCGGTACCTAACACATCTACACTATTACGATTAGATGTTCCCGCCTGCTGTCGCGTAAAATGAAATCCCTTTGCGCCATTTTCATACTCAAATTCGATGGCAAAGTGGTCAAATATATTACCATAAATGGGATCTGTGCGCACTTGTCTTCCGCCTGTCCCGGTGGCTCTTATGGGCAGCTTATCGCCCATTGCCCAAGACATCATATCGATGCTATGTACTGATTGTTCCACAATAAAATCCCCTGAAAGCCAATTGTAATAATACCAATTGCGCATTTGGTTGGTCATTTCTGTCCAATCCGCTTGACGAGGCTTCGTCCAAAGCTCTCCCCCATTGCGAAAAGTAGAGACAGATCTAATATCGCCCACATCGCCATTTAAAATCTTCCCAAAAATCGCTCTATTTGAAAAATCATAGCGAAAACAAAAACCCGATACCAACGAAAGACTTTTCTCTCGTGCGATTTTTGCTGCTGCTAACACCTTGCGTACACCAGGTGCATCAACAGCAACCGGCTTCTCACAGAAAACATGTTTTCCAGCATTAATTGCTGCTATTAAATGATCAGGCCTAAAACCTGGAGGAGTTGCCAATAATACGACATCTATTCCCGAATCCAAGACCTGCTGATAAGCATCAAAACCAACGTATTTGTCCTTTTTTCCTACTTTGACCCTATCCCCCCCGATGTCAACAAGTGCAGCGTAGGCCTCTTCTAAGCGATCTTCGAAAACATCTCCCATGGCGGTTATAACGACATCCGGATCCGCCTGTAAGGCTTGTGCAGCAGCGCCCGTTCCCCGTCCCCCGCATCCAATCAAGCCAACTTTTAATGTTGGTTTCTTTCTTGCAAATAGAGGTATGGAGAAACTTTCATGATAGGCTAGTGTACTACCCAACAGAGCTAAACCTGATTTTTTCAGAAATGACCGACGACCTGTTGCGTTTAAATTTTCAACATTTTTTCCCATAATCTATTTTATAAATCTAATTTAGAAGATCTTATTTTTTTGAATTTCTCGTACCTGTTAAAGGAATTGGCAGCACCTAACACAAAAAATCTTACGAGCATGACAAATATTTGCTATGCGCACATATGCACCCTATTCCACTATAATGTAATGGTTTTCTAGGCCTGAAATAAATTGGTTTGTTTGGATAACAAAAGCAAGTTATCTATTTTAATTTAAATAGCATAATTATTTGTAAAAGAATAAGCTACTTCGCATTAATCCATTATTTTTTGTAAGTTAAAATCCTCCAATAAACCATAATCATACACATCGTAGTCCGATCCCTCTGGAAAATTCTTCACGCCTCTCCAAAGCCAAGGAGATACCATACCCGGTTTCGGTTTATTATGATGAGGGCCTAGGGTGTTTTTCAGGCTCCCGATTACTATTATTTCAACGGTATTCTGTCCTTCTTTCAGTACTTCGCCCAAAGCACTTTCGTAAGGTGGGTAGCTGATATTGTCAACTAGCTCACCATTGACTTTCAATAATGCCGCAGTACCCGACCATTTGCCAAGTTTAACTTTATATTTTTCACCTTTTTTTGCGCTGAAAATTTTAGAATAGCTAGCTGATTGACCATACAAAGGTTTTCCTATTGTTTTCCAACTCCCCATCACAGCAGGAGTCGCTTCTGTGATAGTCCATCCCTTTTCTGCACTTTTTAAATCAAAATTACCCAAAATATAAACCGGCTCAACTTCTGCGTGCACGCGCATCTTGCTAACAACAATACTGATTTTATTTTTCCCTTCCCTCGCCAGCTCCTTTATATCAAATCTTTTAAAATCTTTATCTAAATACCACGCCGTTCCATTTGGCTGAATCAATTTTTCATTTACATATACCTTCCATAGCCATGGTTGTTCCACCACCAATTGAAGACCATTTTTATCAATTCCATTTTCGAGGTTAAAATAATAGTCCACTTGAAATCCTTCTTCATTTGAAAAGGTATCCCTTTTTATGATATTATCTTTATATTGAACAGAGGTATTCCATGGGTTCCCGTCTTTAAATCCGAAATGTTTAAATATGGTGTCTGAGGCATGAAATACCTGCTGGTCCTTAAGTAAGGTATCCCCAATATGAACGTCACAAAAATCTAAGGTTAATACGTTAGGTTCCAAAAAATTAACTTTTGTTGGAGCGTTCACCGACACATAATTAGTTGCTTCTTCTATCTTAAAAGTTTTTGGCAGTTGTTTTTTTGTATTGGTATAGAAAAATAAGAGACTCCCTGCCGGCGAAATTTTATAATCGATTTTACTAAAGCCGGAAGAATCGCTAATAGGATAGTTATAGATCTCTCCCTTATTTAAATCCAGTAAATACACGTATTTTTCCCGGACATTAATAACTCCCTCGGCCTGAGATTCCATACTGGCGTTGGTGAGGAACAAAAGTTCCCCATCGGTTAAGCTCCTTCTCTGGTGGTATAAGTTTCCTGCTTCATCACGGGGTAGAAACTGTATTTCATTCTTTGGAAGAAAACGCTCAAGCGATAGCCCACCTTTGCGGTCTCCTGATTTTTTCTCGTTGATAGCGCTGAGCTTATCTTCTGCCCTCACCCCATCAATATATTGAACGGTTTCTTCTGTTATGAGTTCTCCCCCATTCTGAACAAAGGCCAATAAAAGTTTCGCTGTTTTGTCATCAAGATTTTCTGTTCCCGGAGGTAAGACAACTTTCGAATAAGAACGCTCTCCCACAACGAATTGCCTACCGTTTACTGCACCATGGTCTTTAATAATATTCTCAGAACCGAGATCATATTCAACCTGCGCTTTTTCGAGTCTGGTTATGTAGGACTGAAAGGCCTGTCCGATTTCCTGTCGACGAGGATTTGCTTGCTGATAAGTAGAATACATCCAAGCGGACGTGGTAGGCTCTATTACCAAGATATCATTCATTTGTTTACCCATAGAAAGCACTAACGAAAGCCTTGCAAAATACTGATTCAATGTATCATAGTAGGGCCACCATGGGCTGTGATAAGAAAATGATTGCGGGTAATCGTATTTTCGCGCACCCACCATCGTCATGTACGACAGATGCTGATTCAGTGTGTTTACCCCCAATACATATTGCCAATCCCCCAGTCGCTTCATATCCTGAAACGTCAATTCCCAGCCACCACCGCCATAGGTTTCGCTAAGGGTTCGCCGTTTACCTAATTGGTTAGCCACGCTAGCCAGTTCTTTTACAGATCTTATATTGCCAAATTGAGCATTCGGACTCTCCTCATTAAATTGGTTAAAAAGCATATCAATTGCCGGACGCTGATGCCAGGCATACATCGCCATATTATCACCCCCATGGTTTGGATTGGGCCAGCCGTGCTCCCAATAATGGCCTGTCCATTCGAGATTTTTTTTATCCGTATAGGCCTGCCAAGGTTTTGACCACCTGTCAATAAACAACTGTAATAATACCTGATAGTAATTATGTCGCACTTTTTTCCAGTCGCCAACCTCCTCAAATAAAGAAGGTAAATTCTCCCTCAGGTCATAACTCCATCTTTCCTGAAAGGCCTCAAATAAATCAGGAGTCCATCGAACATTATTTTCTCCTTGCACCTCTATATTAGGTTCATCGGTAAATATGCCCGGCACCGCATGTCCAAATTCATTTCCAAAGCTTTTTTCATAACCCCTCATGGTAATATCAATAAACTTTTCGGTAACTCCTTTTGCCAATAAATCAACATAAGAATAGCCACCATACCAAGGAGATTTGCGATAATAGTCTTTTCGAAATAAATAATAGTTATCGTTTCCTAATTTGATATTGCCACGGAAATCTACAGTTTTAAAACCACTTGCTGTTTTCCTAAGCACCAAAAATAGCGTTGTATCATCTGCTGGCACAGCCTGCGCCTTTTCTAGATTCAACATTTGCCCTTGATTGTATGAGCTCGGCATTTCCTCGGGCACATGCCCTCCTGCAAAGCCGCTCGGATATGAATTTTCATCATAAATCCATACATCCAAACCCAATTCTTTTCCTTTATCTACAGTATACTTATACAGTGAAAACCATCTATCCGACAAATAGGGTGTAATCAATCCAGGGCGTGGATGCACAAACACGCCCCCGAATGCATTCTTTTTAAATTCCTGAAGCATGGTGTCGATTTTTCCTTCGCTGACGTCAGCATTCCAGACCCACAACGGAGCACTCCCAAATGCCTTCCCTGGGTGCTTAAACTGACCGATCAAGGAATCGAAAGAAGCGTTGTTATTTTTAAGATCTTGTGCAAGTGAAATGGCAGTCCACATTACTAATGAGACATGCAGCACATATTTTAAGGTTTTTTTCATAATAAATATTGTTTTGCAAAGCACAATGCTTCGTTATAAACAAGTTCATTTCGACCGGAATGAAATGAAGTGGAGAACCCGAAGGTTCAATGAAGTTAAATCTTTTATTTGCACTATTTTATTAATGTAAATTCATAGTTGCCAGAGACAACATTCAAC
>DATMSZ010000076.1:0-8997 GCA_035565175.1 Pseudosphingobacterium sp. | reverse complement strand
ATCGGTAGTACATTAAAAAAATTTATTGATTTACAACGACCTGCTCATTATGGAAAAAAATAGCTTTTATATTTCCACCGATAAAACACTTTTAGATATAGAAGTAATCCATCATTATCTAAATGAAGATTCCTATTGGGCAAAAGGAAGAAGTATAGAAACAATAAAAAGATCTATTCAACATTCACTATGCTTCGGTATTTATGATCATACGCATCAACAAGTTGGTTTTGCTAGAGTCGTGAGCGATTATGCTGTATTTGCCTGGTTGCTAGATGTATTTGTGCTAGAAAACCATCAAGGAAAGGGTCTTGGGAAACAACTTATACATGCAATAATTACCCATCAAGATCTACAAGGGCTTAAAAGATGGGGGCTTGGAACGAAGGATGCGCATGGCTTGTATGAAAAATTTGGTTTTAAGCCGCTTTCAGAACCAGATAAAATGATGGAAAGACTTTCTCGAATGTAATAAAGTAAACACCCCAGCTAACAGCCGTAGAAACATTAAATGAATAACTTATTCATGTTGGCATAAATCTCTGCATCATGCGCAAAACTAAATGTACCTTTTTCTAAGATCTCTCCTGCTGCTCGGAAAAAAGCGCCATAAGCTGCCCGAACCAACGAAGATCCCAAACTCACTCTTTTCACACCAAGTTCTTCTAGCTTATTAAGGGAAAAGTTTCCTTCAGAAAGCCCCATTACCACATTTACAGGACGTGGAGCTACCGCTTTTACAACCGTTTCTATTTCTTCATAGGTTTTTAAGCCAGGCGCAAACAGCACATCTGCACCGGCATCCGCAAATGCTTCCAGTCGTTTTATCGTGTCTTTGATATCTTGCCGACCGTGAATAAGATTTTCTGCTCTCGCCGTCAACGTAAATGGGTGGGGCAACTTCTGAACTGCCTCTACCGCAGCCCTCACACGTTCTACTGCAAGTTCAAAAGGATAAATAGGATCCTCAGCCCTTCCGGTTGCGTCTTCTATAGAGCCTCCAACAAGACCAATACTTGCAGCAAGTATAATCGTTTCTGCACAGGTCTCTGGATCGTCTCCGTATCCATTTTCCAGATCAGCTGATACTGGTAAATTACTCGCCCCCACTATACTTTGAATATTCTGAAAAGCCTCTTCACGGGTAACAGAGGCATAACCATCCGGTTTACCCAGGGAATATGCAAGACCTGCACTGGTCGTTGCAAGTGCTTTGAATCCCAAATGTTCCAGGGCTTTTGCAGAACCCGCATCCCATGGATTGGGAATAACAAAAATACCAGCTTGTTGATGGAAAACTCTAAATGCTTCCCCTTTCGATTGTATAATATTTTCCTTCTGCTCACCCATATTTACTTTAAAGTCTTAATTCAGTGATACATTAAAAATTAAATTCTTTTACTCTTTTACAATTGCACGCTCCTGCCGCTCCTTCCCTGGTTGTTAAAAGCATTAAATTTCAACCCCTTTTGAAACGGAACAGGCTCGTTATAAATCAGACTCTTTATAGTAGGTTCCGAACCATCCGTTGTATAGTGTATCGTAAATCCCGGAAGCTGTACATTTGCATGCACTTTATTTCCAATCTTCTTGATGCCTGGAGTTGGAATACGGTACAGGTAGCCACCATTATAAAAATCGAGCCGTGCTAACTCACGATTCGCTACAATATGCAAGAATGCCGACCAAGCCTTCTGGTAATCCTGCTGATTACCCGATTGGGCCCACGAAGGGTCTGGCGCCCATGCTCGTTCTACCAAACCCAAAATCTTAGGTAATAAAAGATATTCAAGTTTCTCGTTAGATGTGATCTTTTCTGCCCACAGAGGGGACTGAATACCTACAATATTTGTTTTACCAAAAGCTGTCAATTTTTCTTTATCACTAAAATGGCCAGGTTTTAGCGGATTCCCTCTTTCGTCTTCCGTCTGATTCTTATAATAATCATATGGAATAAAACTGAATGGTTTTTCTATATCAACGTAGCCTCCCCAATATTGTCCCATTTCATAAAAACTAGGGTTATAAGCTAAATCAACATACATATTAGTAACATTTGTTAGTATTACCTTGTAGCCGGCGTTTGCTAATTTATAAGCAAGATCCTCGTTACCGGAAAGATTATTCCAAACATCTAAATGGAAATTATGATGAACAGAACGTTTATCCACTTCCATCTTCTTAGTTCCATCAGAGGCCCTTACTTTCCGTAGCCCAACTTCTTCCCATCCAGAAAGAAAAAGTTTTCTGCTGGCGAGCATTTCATGCAGTTTAATAAAATAATAATACCACAGATCGTCCGGCGATTTAATAGCCGAATTATTGGCCATGAGTTTCTTTACGGCTGGCGAATGTTCCCAAACACCATTGGGTACCTCATCACCTCCAAAATGAATGGTACGCAGGGGTGCTTCTGCCTCCGCATACATGGCGATCAGTTCATCACTTACTTTTGTCAGAAATGTATATACAGACGGCAAGGCCACATTAATTACATTATCATTAAAGCCCTGAACGGACTCATAGGATGATTTATCAGCTGGATCCCGCAGTAAATAGGTTAAAGCTTGTTCTTCTTTTCCTTGGCCCTTCAGCCTTGCGTAACGTGCATCCATTGCCTTAATGGCAGCGCGGGCATGTCCTGGTGTTTCAATTTCCGTTATAACTTCAATATGCCTATCTTTCGCATAACGCAAGATTTCAATAAAATCCTTCCTTGAATAAAATCCGTTCCCTGCTGGGTTATCGGTACTAGGTCCAGATCCATAAGAAGGCAAAAGATGATCCTTCTCATCCTTCGTATGCCCCCGATGTGCTCCTACTTCGGTAAGTTCAGGCAAACCCGGAATTTCCAGTCGCCATCCCTCATCTTCCACTAAGTGGAAATGGAAAACATTTAACTTATAAAGCGCCATTAAATCCAACACTTTCATCACCTCTTCTTTTGGTTGAAAATTTCGTGCTACGTCTAGCATAAAAGCGCGATGAGCGAAACGAGGTTCATCAACAACAGTAAGGGATGATATCCGGATTTCTTGTTGTTTATTTTTCAGAAGGTCGGGCGCTAGAAGCGTTCTGAGCGATTGTACGGCATAAAATGCACCTGCGTTGCCAGATGCTCTTATTATAATATTCTGGGATGTTATCTCCAATTCATATGCCTCATTAGACGCCAATTGCTTTTGCTGAAATTGTATTTCAGCAGTTTTTTGTTGTTCCTGAATATCTATCTTCGAACCTATTAATTCTTCCAATGTTTTGGCTAAGTAACTAGCTTCAGAAAGAAAGACCTTATCACAGCCGATGATTGTTTGTTCGGTTAACGTAAAGGCTCCTTCATTCCTTTTATAAATTTTAGGCGTAGGAAAAATGGGGGCTAGTTCATTGCTATCTATAGGCAAGATGCGGGTGTTCTGGTCGTATATCTTTGCATTTAAGAGCTCTTCCTGCTGTCGTACATAGGCAGGCGTATCTAAAACAAAAGAAACGTCCATTACTTTACTCGAATCGTTCTCAAATACTATATAAAAACCATTTGGAAAATCTGTCAGATTCTTAAACCGCCGCGATGCTACCTTCACTTTCAACGAGTCTCCGGCATTTAGGCCTACAAAATTCGAATCGGGTTCCAATAAAAAGAAATCCCCGTTAACATGTTTGGCATGGAGGTGACTGCTATCACCTTCCACTATGCGTATGTTTCCTACGTTGAAATAAAGCTTCCATCCATTTTTTGGTAAGGATATTTCAGAAGTATTCACCATGGTTACATCGGAAATGCTCTCATTGGTGCCTTGCTGCCCATTATCAAACACACTCCATTTTAATGTTATTGGCGATTTGGTTAATTCATTACCTTCCCTTTTGCTAGAGCAGGCCGTTATTAAACAAATCAATGACAGGCCTAGTATGTTAATTATCTTCATCCGTGTACATGTTTTTATGGTGGAGCTTATATCAGCCATAAAAATCGTATTATATTTTTAATTCCGAGTGTTTTTTCTCTAAATCTTTAGGCCATTCTTGTAAAAAGCTTGAAAACCGAATAGCAAAAGAACATCAAGCATCTGTTGCGCAAACAGCATTGGCCAGGTATTGATGTGTGGTCTTGTAAGCGCCGTTACATTTCCTGCCTTATTATCGCAATATAAGTGATAAAAAATTTATCTTTAACAATTGGAATGAGTTCGATGTCAATTGAGCATGTGGATGGGATGAATAAGTAAAGGGTAAACCGAAATCAGAACTTGCTATGAAAACACCTATTCAGACAATAGCGCTAATCCTATTTGTTACCAACCTAATAGTTGCCTGTAATAACGCGACGCATACAGCTGCTACAAAAGACAATATAATCTTAAAAAATGTATTTCTTATAGACGGTAATGGTAAAACTGAGGTAGAGCAAACTAGCATTCTTATACAGGGAGATACTATTGCAGCGATTGGAAGAGAATTGGATACGATAGGAAAAAATGTGATCGATCTAAAAGGGAAAACCATCATACCAGCTTTAATCAGTGCACACACTCATATTGGTACGTTAAAAGGTTTAAGTACAAAGGAAGAAAACTACACACGTAAAAATATCCTCCATCAACTTAAAAAGTACATAGATTATGGTGTGGCCAATATTCAGGTAATGGGAACAGATCGGCCTATGTTATTTGAAACGGGACTGGCCGACTCCATTAAAAAAGGACTTTTACCCGGTGCACGTGTTTATTCCGCAGGATACGGTTTTAGTGTTCCAAACGGACCTTCACCTGCATTGGAGCATGGAAAGGATTATATTTACCGCCCGAAAACGGCAGAGCAGGTACCTCGAGAAATTGACAGCCTTGCTCAGTTGAATGTTTCCATTGTAAAATTATGGCAAGATGATTTTGGGGGTAGCGTCAAAAAAATGGAGCCGGCCATTTATCAAACAATCATTGAAGAAGCCCACAAACAAAAAATGCGTGTAGCAGCGCATGTTTACTACCTCTCAGATGCCCGGCAATTAGTAGTAAGTGGTATTGATATCATTGCACATAGTATTCGGGATAGTATTATAGATGATGCGCTCGTTCGGGAGATGAAGGTTCGAAACGTCGTCTATATCCCTACCTTATCGTTAGACGAATTTTCCTTTATTTATGCACGCAAGCCGGACTGGATTGAGGATCCTTTTTTTAAGGCATCTCTAGAACCAGGTGTATATGAAATGATTACCTCTACAAAGTATCAAGAAAGTATAAAAAATTCGCCCCTATATGCACGTAATTTGAAAGGTTTCGAAATAGCCTTAAGAAACCTAAAAAAACTCCATGAGGCGGGTGTCTTAATTGCAATGGGGACAGACTCGGGTGCTAACCCTCTACGTGCCCAAGGATTTTCTGAACATTTGGAACTAGCATTAATGGTGCAGGCCGGCATCACACCTCTGCAGGCCATTACAACAGCCACCAAAAACAGTGCAATCGCTTTGCAAATAACAGAACGGTATGGGACCATCGAAGTTGGGAAAGTTGCCGACTTTATTGTACTTAGCAAAAGCCCAGAAAAAGATATTAAAAATACTCGTGCAATCGAGTTGGTATATAAAGCAGGTAGGCAAGTGAGCAAAGGCCCATTAAGTGAGTAATATTTTTTGAAAGTTATTCAACTGATTCTGACTTTCATTCCTGTTTTTCACTATTATCTGAAGTTTTGTATTTTTCAAGACCGATCTTGTTGTTGCCATTTTCCGAAGGAGAGGAAATATCAATTTCATTATCAATACTAGGTAAGAGCGCTTCAATGAATGCATTCTTTAAAACCTCCCATACAGCGTACCAAGTGCCAACAGTCGTTTTGCCGAAGCTCCCTTCCACCGGAATCTTTGTGGCCACTTGATCTTTTTTTGGATTCTCTAAAACGTCTCCCACCACATCAATAACGGTCTCTTTTATTTTTTGAAAAAAACTATCTTTCTTGTCTTCCGTGCCTTTCACTTCTAGATCTTTAAGAAAAGGCTTTACATAGCCTTTAAATCTCCCTTTATCCGCCGCGAATTCTGAATACAGATTAAAAGTACCTCTACTGATGTCGAATTTACCATAAGCAATGAAAAAATCATTCAATTTTACCAGATTTGCCTGTTTAATATTCCCAGAAAGATCAAAACTAGGCTTTTTGGCCATGGCGTCTAATTTCATATTCAATGATAACGATCCATCATAACACTTGGCTCTCGCTACAAGGGAAGAAGGCAATTTTACTTTCTGATCAGTAGCATTTGTTAAATTATGAGCTAGGATATAGGTGTCCTTTAGTGAAATGTCAACCTGAGGAACGGTAGTTTTATCTAGATATCGAATACTACCATTTTGTACTTCAAACCGGTTTACTTTCAATGGCATAAAGTCTCTCAATATTTTTCTAAAATCATTTGTGTCTTTTGCAACTTGGTCTATTTCTGCTTCGTTTTTAGTAAAGGTTAATTCTGGAGAAAAAAATTTCAATTCGCCTACCATTCTACCATTAAAAAGCGCAGGCCATTCAATTGAAAGATCGATCTTATTTGCCGTAAAAAATTTAGTTTGTTTCCGAGTTGCCGAATCCAATTTATTGAGATAAAAACCATTTAGTTGATAAGCTCCTCTATGAAGCGATATGTCAATATCATTTACGTGCCCATAATATCCGTTGATTTCCGTCAACGAATTATTGGCATACTTAAGCACAATGGAAGGAAGCATCATTCTGAAAGCAACTAGAAGCAACACTGACCCACCTATGAAATACCATCGTTTCTTTCTTTTGAATTTTATCATTTCTTCTTCAATTTCAGATTAATAGCATTCAAATTATTTGCTATCGTCCACGTCGAAGTAAGCGCCCTGACATTGACATATAATATCAAATTTCAGTTCTTTGCAATAGTTAAACAGTCGGAAAAAACAGATTGTTTTTTCCGACTCTAAACTTTTCAATTCGCTAGATGTTAGAAAGAAATTTAGACACCTTTTCAATAGGGCGCTAATGATTTATAGCCGAAAGTTATATGGTTTTTGGTGTGTAAACCTTAATTACGCCGTCTTCTTCGCTGCTAACAATCAATAAAGTCTTTTTAGTCGGGCTATCTTCCGCCTTGACCATCATAATTCCTTCAGGCGCATCACCAGATTGCAGTATTTGTAAGAATTTAGGATGCGAAGGATCATCTATATTATATATGGCGACAGCGTCGGCGCGTTCCATCCCTACAAAGGCCACATTGGTATTCCCGACTTTACCAATAGTAATTCCCTCTGGTTCAATTGATTTATCATCACTTCTACCATCGTCGTAAAAACCGGCTTCAGTTGCCTTTTTATCCAGCTCATTTTTACTATCATATACCTGCACGCCGTCATTTCCATTCCACACACTAAAAGATCTGGCACCTAAAGAATAAAGTGTTTCGAAATCACCATCATGGTCATTATCTCCTAAGGTAGTAGTGATGTTCAGCCTGCCAAGCATTTCATCCTTTTGTAAGGCAGCAGCATCAGGAAAACTTGTCGGGTCTAAGGTTACATTCTTTATACGATCCAATTCTTCAAATGCATCATATTCACGGGCATCCCCTTCATTCGCCGTAAACAAAAATGGTGTCCCATTCGTCTCGAGTACTGCAATAGCATCTGGCATATAAATCCCTTTTATATTCCATTTTTTGGCTCCATACCATCGTCCTTATCACTGACATCAATTTCGTTTCCTGCTAAATTATAGTCCTTAAACCCCAGCGGATAAATATCCGTTATTGCTTTTAAACTGATATTGATTTTTGCAATGGCATTATTTTCCTGTAAAGTAACCCAAGCGGTTTTTGAATCGGCCGACACAGTTACATATTCAGGTTCCACATCTTTGGCAAAATCATTGGACGGACCGAAGATTCTAAAACCTTTGGATTTAAGGTCCTCCTCTTGATTAGCAAAACCAACAAAGTCTAAAGTAGATACCGCATAATTTTCTTCCACAGAAATAATGGAGATACTACCATTAGGGTCATTTGTATAGTCGGTATTTGGCTCCCCTTCGTTAGCCGTTAAAATAAACTTTCCATCTGGGGAAAAAGTTACCATGTCAGGTAAAGCACCTACCGTAACCTTTGATAGTTCGCGATAATCGCTTGTTTGAAATATCACTAATTTACCCGCTGCTTGTTTGTCAAGTGATTCAATAGCTGCAGCTAACTTTCCGTTAGAAACGCTCACACTATTGACCACGCCACCATAGGGTTGCACGCTGATAGAGCCAATAACGCGCATGGAGGCAGGATCCTTCAGATCTATTACATCGATCTTATTGATTTCACTATTATTCACGACAAACAACCGATTAGTAGAAGGATCAAATGCAGAAATTTCTGCCGCACCTACATCGCCAATATCAATTTGACCAATTTCTGTAAAAGTACTGGGGTCTTCATTTATAATAGGTTCCTCTTTTGTGTCACTCTTTTTACATGCAGACAATGCAATGATACCCACCAATAGGGCTATTTTGATTTTATGATACATCTCAACAGATTATGTCGTGAAACTATCTGATGGAGATGACCAAATTGTTAACAAATCATTACATAAATACTAAATATAATCAAGCAGCTAGTGCAGAGGTGTTTTGCTTCGTGACACCCAGTTAGGAGCTCTATTAGTGTTTTGTCTTAACAATAAGTTCAACTGAGCCGCGTGATGTTGTACGTGGCGCATACGTCGAATCGCAGCAAGATCTAGGTGCGACTTACATTCACAAGTATAAACCAAATTTTGTATATTTACTAATTAAATTAGTAAAACAATCATTTCGTTAACAAGTAAGCACATGGATAGTACACATTATTATAAATTAGTATCAGCCCAATTTATGAAAAGCCTTGGTTGGAAAGAGCATCTTACAAAGCTGTATCCAAAAACAAAATGGGAAGACATTTTAAGAATTCGTCAAAACGATTATGATAATGACGATATTGTTAAATATCTT
>DATMSZ010000075.1:0-25012 GCA_035565175.1 Pseudosphingobacterium sp. | reverse complement strand
CATCCAAAGATAATAAAAATATGTTTAAAAACGATATATAAATTATTTTATATACATAAAAAAATAGGTATTAATTTAAAGAGTCTTGCGGTTGCAAATTCTGACGCCGCTACGCAGGACAGCAGATTAATACCCATATCTATTCTTAATGTGCTATATTTGCGCGTCGAGATGGATGTGGGATCTGTTGGAAATCCGTGTAGCGTAAGGCGTCAGAAACTTTCATGCAACCACGGTGTTCAGATCCCACATTTGTTGTTTCTGTACTACACAAGGCTCGTGAACCGACGAGCAAATGATAACCAAACCTAAACACACCAATCAATTAATTATTACAGCTCCCGAGTAGTACGTTAAAGCGTTTCAATTAGCAATTAGAAAATCTTTAACAACCTATTCAAAAAAAATGAACGAAAATATCGTAAGGGAAGGGATGTGTCCTTCCAGTACCTCTCTTCGAGACGGCTTCGGAGATTGCTGTGACCTTGGTGTGAACTCAGTTGCAGCTCGTTGGACGCTCCATGGGCGTGATGCCCAACGAGCTGCGAGCAAGTCTCGATCGAGTTGGGGACGAGCTTACAGGCTTATTAGAGAATATATAAGTTTTAAGGCTATTGCTTGGAGATCGTCACAGGCAGTGATGAGTGATAAACGATTAGTGATGAGTAGTAAAAAAATCTTAGTAATCTGCCCGCCACCCTCTTTTACTGATGTTCGACTGGTAGTCGATAAATCTTCGAGGAATGTTCGACAGTGTTTTGGGACTGGTTCGAGACAGCCTCGAGAATTCTTCGATCAGGCTTCGGTGGCGCTTCGTTTTTTGTTCGAATTCGCTCTTTGTGTTGTTCGAGCGGTGTTCGGTACTTGTTTAAGTATTATTCGACAAGCTTCGACTATCCTTCGACTGGCATCGAAGATCTTCGGAAAATTCCCGAAGCATTATGAAGGGAATCCCGAGCTTGGGGATAAGCTGAGTGGGAGCGTGATGCGGTATTGCTCGAAGAACGGTCGGTTAGCTGATGCTTGGAGATCTCTCCACAAGGTCGAGATGACGGAGAGAGAAGTCGAAATGACGGGAGGGAAGACTTCGACTAAGGTTCGACAACTTTTCGACACTCCTAGGTACCCGATAGGTACCTGCTCCCAGACTGCTCTATTACTCCTTCGACAACTGTTCGACAAGTGTTCGACAGCGCTTCGACTGTTCTTCGACAACGACTCGAAGGGTTGTCGAAGGACAGTCGAAGAACAGTGGGAGAACCCTCGAAGGAATGTCGGAGCGGGTATTGCTCAGGTAATCATCGGGTACGGAAGACAGTGGGACAGCAGTCGAAGCAGTGTGGGAGAGAGGGGGGTAAACTCTCGGTTGATTCCTTGTGTTTTTCTGGTCTATCTTTCCGTGTTTTTGGCCAAGAGGGCTCAGCCTGCCTTGAGCCTACCTAAGCCCTGTCTAAGCCCTACTTTAGCACTAGGAAAAAAATATAGGCTTATTGGTCCGTTTTTCGGTTTTCTGATAAGTTTTCACATGATCTTGTTCTGTGTTTGTTTGGCTCACGCCCGGCAGCAGGGATTAGGCACCCCTGTTGCCACCGGCGTGGCTTTATCCACAGATTCAATTAAACCACTCAAAATAGGAGATACCATACCCGAAGCACTATGGAACAAGCCCTTGCAAATGGTGAAAGCCGGGCAGGAGGGAGGCACCACTGTAAGGCTCAATGATTATCGTGGTAAACTGATTATCCTTGATTTTTGGGCTACTTGGTGTGGGCCTTGTTTAAAGATGTTGCCTAAATCAGATAGCTTACAACGTACCTATACAAAAGATCTCGCTATACTTCCTGTAACCTATCAAAGTAAGAAGGAGGTACTTCAGGTGCTGAAAAATAACAATAAACTATCACTTCCTTTTATTATAAATGACACACTATTAAAGAAATTCTTTCCTCATTTCTATCTGCCTCATTATGTATGGATAGGGGCAGATGGGAAGGTGAAAGCAATCACCGATCATTATCGCCTAACGGATGCTTCAATTAGGGAAATGCTTGCAGAGGAGACGACTTCGTCTTGGTCTGTTAAAGAAGATAGCATGCTGCACTTTGAAAGAGGCCAAACCCTTTTGGATGTTTTTAAAAGCGGAGTCAACCCGCCCATGCTCTTCGAGAGCATACTTACGGGTTATATTGAGGGGCTACCTGGCGGCTATGAGATTATACCCAATGCGCCCGACGGGCACTACAAGATCATAGCGGTGAATATGCCAATGGTGAAACTTTATGCGCTGGCATTTGGTGGTGGTGAGCGCTATATCGGTAATAATAGCATGTTGTTGGAAACATCCAGAAAAAACGAGTTGATGCCTACTTACAAAGGTGATGCTATAATACAGTGGGCAAAAGGGAATAACTATTGCCTGGAGGTTTCCGTACCTAAAGCCGATTGGAAAGAAGCTTACGTTACGATGCAGGAACAACTGAACAAGTTCTTCAAGACTTATCACGTAAAACTAGAGCCGATAACTAGAACGGTTATAGCCATGAAGAAGTTGGCCGATTTCTCGAATAAAATCGTATCTACAAATTTGGGCAAACCGTATAGTACCTTCAGTAACTACGGTTTTGAACTGAAAGGTAAATCGCTCGATCTGCTGATTGCCCAACTGAATGTTATCTATATGCAGCACTCGCCGTATCCCATTGTGAACGCTACCGGGGTGGATAAACCGGTCGACCTGAAGATTGAGGCCGAACTGGTCAGCCTGAAAAGCTTAAACAAAGCCTTGCAGCCTTATGGGCTTCAATTAGTCGAAGAGGAACAGACTGTACAGACACTCGTTTTCAGGGATAAATAATAATTACAACCGAACCTAAATCAAATCATGGAATCTAATAAATTAATAATCATTTTTTTTGTTTGTCTCGCCCTGCTCTTCGCTAACACGGCTATGGTGTCGGCAAGGCAGGAAGAGCAACTAGAGGCAAGGGTACTGGATGAAGCGGGCGTTCCCATCGCCAATGCGAATATCTTTTCAACAGGCTCCACCTTGCTGGCATCGACCGACGACAAGGGTTTCTTTCGTATAAGAGTTGGAACAACCCTAACACAGCTCCTCGTCAAATGTGTAGGTTATCGTGCTAAGATTATACCCGTAAAAGAACTATCTATCGATAAAAAGGACATTATCCTACATCGGGAATTGGCCGTGTTAGAAGAGGTGGTGGTATCAACGGGTTATCAAACGGTTCCGAAAGAGCGGGCGACTGGTTCTTTCGTAAGTGTTGATAACGATCTTCTTAACCGACGGGTAAGTACCGATATTCTTTCGAGGTTGGAGGATGTGACACCAGGCTTGGTGTTCAATAAAGGTTATGCAGGCGAAAATGACATCTCCATTCGAGGGAAAGGTACCATTTTCGCAAACAGTCAACCGCTTATCGTGGTGGATAACTTTCCCTTTGATGGGCCTATAGAGGCAATCAACCCAAATGACATCGAAACAATTACCGTATTGAAGGATGCGGCAGCGGCTTCCATCTGGGGAGCAAGGGCTGGCAACGGAGTGATTGTTTTGACAACCAAAAAGGGAAGGACAGAGCAGCCAATTAACATCGGCTTCAATGCAAATGTTAATATTGGGCAACGGCCGGATCTATTCTATCGTCCTCAAATGCGCGTATCAAGTTTTATCGAGATGGAAGAGCTTCTTTTTCAGAATGGCTATTATAAAAGTGCCGAACAATCTGCAAATCATGCACCGCTAAGTCCAGTAGTAGAATTGCTGATTGCTGAAAGGGATGGGAAGATTAGTAGCGAAACCGTCCGTAAGGAAATCGAACAGTTCAAAACGAACGATGTAAGAAACGATTATGCAAAATACCTGTACAAGCCGAAACTGAACCAGCAATATGCACTGAACATGAATGGTGGTGGCGCAAAGAATTCCTATTTCTTCTCAATGGGATATGATAGAAACTTGGAAAGTTTGGTGGGAAACGATTATAGCCGCATTACGCTAACTGCCAAAAACGATTATGCGATTATTCCCAATAAACTGG
The DNA here is from genome assembly GCA_035565175.1 of Pseudosphingobacterium sp. Lineage (GTDB taxonomy): Bacteria > Bacteroidota > Bacteroidia > Sphingobacteriales > Sphingobacteriaceae > Olivibacter. The sequence goes on along the minus strand of DATMSZ010000075.1, from coordinate 20,954 downwards.
AATTTAGTACGGGTTTGTTTTTCGCAGAAAGCAAAAACAATGATAACAGTATAGGCGGTACGGTTTCTATCGGCTCAGGTTCGCTCTATCCGTACGCTCGTTTGGCGGATGATGCAGGAATGCCACTAACCACAACTCGTGATTTTCGGGCTTCTTATGTTGAAAATGCGGAAGCATTGGGCTTGCTCAACTGGCAGTATAAACCGCTCGAAGAACTGGCAATGGCAAATAACAGCTCACGGGAAAGATATGGACGTTTCAATACTGCTCTTACGTATAAACTGCCAATAGGGTTGTCGGCCAGTGTGCGGTATCAATATGAGTTCAACCAGGGGGAGAGCCGTAATGAATATTCACAAGACACATATTTTACACGAGATCTCATTAATCGCTTTACACAAGTGAAGAGCGACGGTTCATTGGAATATGCAGTTCCGCTTGGCGGAATACTAAGCTACAACAACACAAAGTTGAATAGCCATAACCTGCGTGCTCAGTTGCAATGGCACAGAAGCTGGAATGATATTCACGAGCTGGATGCCATCGGGGGGTGGGAAATGCGAGATAATCAAACTAGTAGTTTTCGTGGTAGAAATTACGGATATAACGCTTCTTATGGAACTTCCAGCCCGGTAGATTACATAAATGCTTATCCGTTGTATTATAATCGGTTGGTGAAAGAAAGAATTGTGTTTGCCGATAGGGAAACGGGGCTGACGGATAGGTTTTGGTCTTTTTATAGCAATGTGGCTTATATGTTACTTAACAGGTATGTTTTTTCTGGAAGTGTAAGGAAGGATGAGTCTAATTTATTTGGTGTCAAGGCAAATCAAAAGGGAGTACCGTTATGGTCAGCTGGTATTGCATGGGCTTTGCATAGTGAGCCTTTTTTCCAAAGTACTTTTCTAGATCTGCTGAAAATTAGAGCAACCTATGGCTATAATGGGAATGTAGATAAGTCGGTAACGGCTTACACAACGGCGCGGGCGGCCGGTGTTAATAGCCTGACGGGTTTGCCTTATAGTAGCATTATTAACCCGCCAAACCCTTATCTGGAATGGGAGCGTATCCAGAATATAAATCTCGGACTTGACTTTGCGTTAAAAAACGGTCGCTTGAGCGGGAGTGTTGAGTATTATCGAAAGAACGGACAGAACCTGATCGGAGAGGCTCCCTTTCCACCGTCTTCGGGTGTTTCGCAATTTCGTGGAAATGTGGCTGCCACCTCGGGTAATGGCTTGGACATAGCATTGCATAGTAACAATTTAACAAAGGGTATTAAGTGGCAATCTGACCTAATCTTCAGTCAAGCAAAAGAGATCGTGAAAGAATATGAAGTGACACTTGGTGGAATGGCTTATTTGAACAATGGCGACCGACTGGGGGGCTATCCGATGAAAGGAAAACCTCTTTTGTCTGTTTACAGTTTTCAGTCGGCCGGTTTGGATCCTGAAACGGGTGATCCTATTGGTTATCTAAACAATGAACAGAGCAAAAACTATTCGGCAATTGTAAATGGAGCTACAATAGACAATATCATTTACAACGGGTCTGCTGTGCCTACAACTTTTGGTTCTTTTAGAAATACGCTGCGCTGGAAACATTTCGATTTTTCGGTGAATATAAGCTTCAGATTTGGATACTATTTTAGAAGAGAGTCAATTAATTATAACAGCGTGTTAACAGGCAAAGGTGGCCACGCCGATTTTGAACAGCGGTGGATGAAGCCTGGTGATGAATTACTGACGGCTGTGCCTTCCATGCCTAAAACAACGAATGCCAACCGGGATAATTTTTACACCTATTCGGATGTATTGGTTGAAAAAGGTGATAACATACGACTGCAAGATCTTCGCTTGGGGTATAGTTTGCAGAATAGAAACAAGAACATTCCTTTTTCAAGACTGAACGTCTATATGTATGCTAATAATTTGGGGGTTCTCTGGAAAGCTACCTCTTCTTACAGGGATCCAGATAATCCATATCAGTTACCGTTAAAAACGTTTGCTATTGGTGTAAACATAAACCTTTAAACATGAAGTCGATTTACTTTTCAATTTGTATATTATTGATCCTTACCATAACAGGATGCAAGAAACAATTCCTTGATGCTAAGCCAGATAAGGCCATTGTTATTCCAGAAAGCTTAACCGATCTTCGGGGGCTTTTGGACAATGAAGTTTTTGTAATGAATATGGATGTCGGATTTGGTCAGATTGCATCGGATGATGTATTTATCGCGGAAGATATGTTACCCAGTATTACATTGGCAGCAGAACGGAATAGCTACTTTTGGGCAGATGATATCTACGAAGGCGGCACTGCTGCAGATTGGGATATTCCATATTCTCAGATCTTCTACAGCAATGTGGTGCTTCAAACGATTAACAACATTGATCGGACAGATAAAAATAAGCTGGAATGGAATGAAGTCAAGGGCGCTGCATTATTTTATCGGGCAAATGCATTCTTTAACCTGGTCGAGACATTTTGCATGCCTTATAGCAGCAATGCCGCTAACGATTTAGGGATACCCATGCCCCTGGTGCCGGACGTACAGGCGAGCCTAAGCAGAGGCAAACTTGATGATGTTTATGTTCAGATTATCAATGACCTGTCCGATGCTAGCGGGCTGCTTCCATTAAAAACGGCTAAAGCTACGCGACCATCTCTGCCTGCCTGTTATGCTTTATTAGCACGTGTTTGCCTGTCAATGGGTGATTATGTAAAAGCGGGTTATTATGCGGATGTTTGTTTGCAGGAACATGATGTTCTACTCGATTTTAATGAGCTTCCTACGGACGCCAATTTCACTATTCCTGAATTTAACGAGGAGACTATATTTTACAGTAGGTTCATTAATTATCGCCTGATGTTCACTTTCATTAATACAATGCAGGTCAATTCCGATTTGTACGAATCGTTTGCTGATACGGATCTGAGAAAAAGGGTCAATTATATCGAACGGGCAAATGGTCTGGTGAATTTTAAGGGATCTTATTCCCAGTTACGTCTTTTTAGTGGGATAGCGACGGATGAAGTACTATTGACGAGGGCCGAATGCAGGGCCAGAACAGGTGATGTGAATGGAGCGTTGGCAGACTTGAATCGCCTCTGTATAAATCGTTATGATAAATATGAGTTCAACCCTTATACGACAGGAGAAATAAGCTCACTGTTGGATGCCATTTTAATGGAAAGGAGGAAGGAACTGGCCTTTAGGGGGAGCCGCTGGCGTGACTTAAGGCGATTGAATAAAGATGACAGGTATGCGGTAAGCATCGAGCGGAAACTCTTTGGGGAGACATTTGTCTTAGCTCCCAATAGTCTTAAGTATACGTTCCCGATACCTGATAATGAGATAAGCAGAAGTGGTATCGAACAAAATCTGCGGTAGGGCAGGGATTAGAATCGGCAGTCAGACATGCTGCCGATTCTCCTGAATTTTTGGACAATGTCCACCCAGAATGACGATCTGGTTAAAAAAAAATAATCAACGAAATCTATTTTCTACTGGATGTACTCGCCAGACCTGCTATAGGTTGGCTGCCCAACACCTGGATTGCTATCATCCTGAAATTGAGCTGTACATGTAGAAAGCGGATTCTGGGTACAATTATTTGCTTGTGAATGTGATATCTCTACCCATTCATTGTCAACCAACGCAAATAACGCCTTGTCAGGATCTGGTTCATCTTGCCGATTCGCTGCGTATGCAACAGAACCCATGGCAATCAAAACCAATGCACCTAACTTTCCTAGACTTTTAAAAGTTGCTTTCATGATGCAAGGTTTTATGTTATATCCAAACCTGGATATAACGGGTTAAACAATGGCTTTCGGAATACTGGAGCCTTTATCCCAAAAGCGTTAATTACTCCTTTTCTATATCGGTCGGGTAGGCTCAAACCCAACTATTTCTTATCCTCTAATGTTGCCTTTTAACTCCTTTCTTTTTCTGTAAAAAAACCTGATAAATCACTAAAACTAAATGTTTAGTTTTTTATATAATATTATAGTAATGAGAAGTATAAATACTCCATTCATTAGTAATTGTTCACTATAATTTCCATATGGCAAGATGCTCCCGCAGTGGCAAGGAATTCTGCCAAAAACATTGTTCATCCCTAGGATGATGTAAAGGCTGAACAGACTGAGTAATAATAGCGAGGCCTTTAAACCGAGTAAACTTCTCTTGCCAGTCAATAGAAGAATGGTTATCCCTGCACAAACGGCAGGGATTAACCACACCAGTACATCGGCCACCCACATTGGAAACACCTGATTCCGCATTTCACTCCTCGTTTTCTCAATATCATATAGCTTCACGCAAATGGTAATAACCCACAAAGCCACCAACAGCCAGACAGTGCCGTTATAAATGATATGTCTCGTTTTTGCATTCATATTTTTTTCGTTTTATGATAAGGAGCCGCAGGATTACTGCGGCTGCCTATCGCCGCGCTTTTTCTACCTTTCGTACGCTTAATACAAGGATCGGCATAAAATTGCCTGCTTCGGGGGGTGAGATTAGAAGTTCGAATGTGGCTTTACGAGGGCATTAAGGCTGTAGGAGACAGAAAGGGGGTGATTTGCTTAGCTTTGGGATGAACGCTTCTGCGTAGCGAAAGCAAATCTAAAAGCTGTTTCAAGCGGGCTTATGCAGACTACCTGTAGATGAAAGAATAGGGGGTGAAGGGGGGAGCCCCTGTATTTTTGAAAATAATATGATACTACAGGCTATGTTTTTATGAACATAGCCTGTAGTATTGTAATTTGTTTTGAAATATTACGTATCTAATAAATCCGTGTCAGCTTCAGCACTTACGTAATGGTCAGTCTAGAGATTACTCCCATATTGTAAAATTCTTGTATGAGGCAGCTTTTAGTCTTTGGTGATTTTCAGTTCCTTGAAATATCCTATAGTGCCGATATCTATCCATAAACCAATGGAACCCAGCCTATTATTACCCAATGTTTTGTCTACAATAAACGCAGGATATGGTAGGTTATTAAGGTACAGATATACTTTTTCACCCTGTATTTTTATGCGCATGGTTATCCATTCTTCCAAACCAATGTTGGCATATGTTTCATACATTTCGGGATATGCCGTGCGTAAGCGATTAAATTTATAATCTGGATAGGAATAATATTGAACTGTATGATTTCTACGAACCTGATTTTCGGATCGGCCATTTGTCGGTCTTAAGTATATGGACTCAAAAGTGGTGTTTGTGTCGTCAACTCTAAAAGTTAATCCAATAAAACCTCTAGCTTCCTTGAAGGGCGATGGTTTTTGAATTTGGCTATACATTTTTACCTCGATGGTGCCGTTTTCGAAATTCAGGTCCTTTAGTTTTACAAAGGTGGGTTCATCTACAGTGGATTCCATTCGCGTGCTGTCAAAAGGAAGTTTCTCTAGGTCGCGTTCCACTTTCAGAACTTGCTGTCCATTGAAAATAACAACAGAAGCCTTTACATTCGATAGCTCAAACTCCCTGTTTTCAAATGTTACAACCTGAGCATTTACTTGATTTAATAGCACTATAATCAAGACGAATAAGGTGATGTTTATCTTCTTCATAATAAGCTTTTATCTAAGATGAACCCAATTTGTTAAATTTTAGCTTTGGCTTCGGTTGCCGTTACGGGCTTTCCAAGAGCGCCAAATTCATGCAGATCGCCAAAAACTTCAATGCGGATGGATTGGTTGATGTCACCAACTTTTATCGCATCAAAACCGCTGTCTGTAATCAATTGCTCAGCAAGGTTATCAACGTTGCTGTCATCCGTTGCATAAAACAAAACCGCTGGTTCCGGTGCTTGATAAGCTGCATTCGCCAATGATGCGGCACCCAATGTTCCGAACGCTTTTACTAATTTTGCTCCTTGTGGAAGAATGGCTGCATTTAATTGTCCTGCAGACTCATTTTCGCCGATTATTTTTTTGAAACCACCGTTTGCATCTGGTGCGATGGGATTGGAAGGATCGATAATGACTTTTCCGCGAAATGCGGTTGCATAAGTTTTAAAGAACTCCTGAATAGTATTGAACCAAACGGATAGTATTACAATATCTGCCTCTTTAATGGCTTCTATAGTTTCTGCAGCGGTTGCAAGCGAGCCTAATTTTGTTGCTAAAGCTTGTGCATCTTCTAATTTTCTGCTGGCAATGATTACCGGACGGTTGCCTTTTACCAAATTTGCTGCAACTACCTTACCGATGCTTCCCAAGCCGATAACGGCTACTTTTGATGTGGTGCTCATGTTATTTTTATTTTTGACTTAAACAATAATTTAATAACACAAATGTCCTATGAAAAGAGTGTTCCTTCCAATGAACTACATCAAGAAATAGTATTGATCTAGTTTAAGACTTTACGCGTTTATTTCGCAGGCGGCTAAGAAATTCGGGTGTAATACCCAAGAAAGCGGCAATTTGCGTCTGCGGCAGCCGGTTCAATAAATGAGAATAGGTATCGATGAATAATTGATAGCGGTCTTCTGCTGTAGAACTGATATTCTGCAGCATTCTCTTTTGTAAGCCAACGTAACTGTTTTCCATCAGTACCCTAAAAATGCGATCGAACTTGGGTGTTTTTGTATAAAGTGTAATAAGATTGTCGTAGCTGATTTGCAAAACCATCGTGTCTTCTAAAGCGTCAATATTCAGTTCAGAAGGCTTTTTACCATGAAAACTTCCAATATCCACCGTCCACCAATTTTCTGATGCAAACTGGACGATATGTGTATTGCCTTTTTCATCAATCTTATACATTCGAAGGCAACCCCGCACGACAAAGTTCATTTGGTTGCATAAATCGCCTTCTTGTAATACATATTGCCGTTTGCGGTAAAGCCGGGGTTTGAAAAGTTCTGAAACTAATTGTTTCTCTTCTTTAGTCAAGGGTATGAGCTTATCAAAATATACAATTAAAGGCTCTAATGACTTTTGTTCCAGTTCTTCTCTCATTATTATTTTACGATCCTGTTAGCACACTACAAATGTACCAAAATGTATTATCAGTTCCCATATCCGCTTTTGCCTCTTCTGGTGCGAGCGTAGATAGTACAGGTAATCGCTACAAATTGAAGTCGTCTTTTACCTGTTGGGCTATTTTAAGTAGCTTGCTGCGCATTTTGGTGGCAGCTGCTTCCAGTTCCTTCTTGTCTAATTTTTCCAGTGTATGTGGAGAGATATACTGACCGGTCTTGCTGCGGTGGGCTTGGGCATAGGCCTTGGCTGCTTCCCGTTTCGTGGCATATGGATAATAGCCGGATTTGTATTTATAGTGAAAGTCTACGGCCATTTCCAGGCTGCTTAAGTTGGTCTGAAGTGCTGTTGGATGCGCGAGCTCTGCTTCGAGCTGTGATTGCTTATAATCACGTTTCTGAGCGTTGATGTAATCTTTCATATGTTTAAGAAGACTTGATTGTTGTGGGTCAAAAGCCATTTGCGAAGGCGGACAGTAGTGACGTAGAGCCTGCTTGCTTAAGCGAAAATATTCCCCACCCTTTTCTTGCAAAATGGCTTGCTGTAAATGTTGATCTTGTTGTTCTCGCCAACGATTAAAGATACCCATATAGTTAAAGTTATAATTGATGAGAAGTTCTATAAAACGGTGTAACCAAGATTTTTGTCGTTTATCAAATGCCAATTGTTTCAAAGCGTTTAATAGCTGTGGTACGTAATATCGGTGATGGTAACAGATGGTCGGCAGCTTGTCGTGCGTGAAAAGGCTATCCATCGCATACGCGAGCTCCGACACATAACAGTGCAATATGCCTTTGTCTAGCAATCGCGCTGAAATGTCGGGGAGTGCAGAATGTACCTGTTCTGCTAATTGGTCTTGATAGTGGACAGGTAAGGACGTTGCTAAATCTAGATGGTCGAAATAGATGATTTCATGCTCTTCAAGTAATGCATTTATCTTATTTATAATTAGTTTAGTAGATGCGTTATTGTGAAGTTTTAATAGAGAATAAGCGACGGCCTGTAAGCGGACAAGTTTACGATGGTATTGCTGAAAAGCGAGTTGGGCAGCGGTCGCATTCTTATATTTACGATAGGCTAGTACTGCTTCAATTTGTATGCTATCGCATACTTGTACAATCTCCTCCGCCGCTTCCTGTAAGGCGTTTCCATCTTTAGCGCAGATTACTTTTTCAATGGCTTCTTGCAATATCCCCAACGTGCTTATCATTATCGTATTCGTTTTCCCATGCCATCATGATACCAGGGCCAACCGAAGAGCCCTGGGTGTAGTTGTAAAGTAATGGTATCGCCTTCTTTTACCTGATGATAAAGCCTGGCTGATACGGGAAGGAGAAAGCCATGCTGTTTGCCTCGTTCAATATAGGTGAGAGAAAGAACATAATCACCATAAGGAGGACATTTCTGCGCCACCATAACGCTACGTTTCACCGAAATCTTCATCGGATCAAAATGGCAATTGATGTTTTTTAGTACAATATTGAAATACAAAATGAATACAAAGCTGATGAGAATTGTGACGGAAAAACGCCAGTGCCATAAAGACTCTCCCTTAGGGGCTTCTTTGATATGGAAAAATACCCAAAAGCCAATCGTTAAAAAACTAATGATAGACGCTGCGGTGAGAGGTGGCGTGCCGGAGAGTAAGATTTGTCCACCCTGGGTGGCGAGCTTAATGGTGCATAGCAACAACAGCACGGCAAGAATACCCAGCACGGTTAGTGGTCTGGCTTTTTCTTTTTTCCACTGTACAAGCATGATGAACAACGGAAAAGCGATGTTCCAATAAAGATTGACGGTACGTGACTCTTGTAGAAAAAGTACGAAGAATGAACCTAACGTGGCAACAGATAAAAGATACCGGTTACGTAAGGTGCCAGGAAACTGGATGATATTTTCGTGTTTATCCAGATTAAGCCGGAGATAGATCATGCGATGAAAGGGAATCTGCCAGGTGAAGATACGGGCCAATAGCATATAAGCTCCGAAAAGCAGGAACAGTGCCAAGGCAAGTAGTATTAAGCAGAAAAGGCTATGGATGAATAAAACAGGCCATCCGCCATCAGCTCGCAGGCTACTTACTTGCTCGTACCATAGGTGATGAGCTAAACGAATACTGCTCCAAATAAGCATGATGGAACCTAACAGATGGAAGGCATGAACAGGTGTGGCAAGAGCATTTCGGTTTTCCATAACGTTCGTGGTATTGCTTCCCTAAATTTACGGCTTACTGGGCAGAGGGAGAACGATTTTATTGGGAATGTCAACGAACCGATAAAATGAACGTTGAAGGCCAAAAATTGCATGTCGAACGCTTAAAATAGGGGGTTGAAATGTAGGAAATAAACGGATCTGGCACAAGTGAATTAGGTGGTGATATATTTTTTTTCGTAAATTGCTGCTGGAGAAGGAGCTAGGAGCCACTTTTTATACTAAATCTATTTTTCATCAACGCGTACTTGTTTATGAAAGAAAATGCTACCACACGTAAGCTGGGCAGCAACTTGCCTGTTTTTATCTACCAGGATGCATTATGGATCGCCCTCGGTACTGCGGTGATAGCGGGTGTCCTTTGCTATTATGGATATAAAGGAGCCTTTCTCGCAGGAATGACAGACGTCCCTTTTTTTGTGGTGTTCGGGATGTTTGCTTTGATTACGAATGTCCTTTTGAGGTATATAGCCGCGCGCATTCGCTTCCTAGATCGTCATTATAATTGGCTTGACGACTGGTTGATGCGTTTGGTGTACCAATCTTTATGGTGCTGGCTATTTCCGGTGCTGTTTTTGTTTTTCTTATATATCTTTTGCTATACCTGGCTACCGGTAAGCATTTTGCAATCAGGCTTTCTGGATACGGATCTGGTGTTGATTACCCTGTTGGTATTAGGGGTTAACGCCCTATATACCCTTGTATTTTTTGTGCGTTTGCATAATTGGGACGTGAAGATCATCGGCGTGTGGAAGAAACGTTATCGCTTACTTTTTGCTAAATGGGAGAAAGCCACGACGATGAACAGGACCCTAGGGGTAGATTTACTGAGCGCGCAATCAGAACAAGTACGCATGCAACAGAAAATGAAGGAAGCGATTGCCGAAGGAAAAGCTTGGAAGGAAAAGTTCATTGAGCAAGAAAAAGAGCGAAATGATTCGAAAAAAGAGATAAGTAAGTTAAAGAAGCAACTAAAAAATTATGAGCGCGAACTGAAGGAATATAGACAGAGTGGGAAAAAGGAAATCAAACAGGAACTAATTTATGTCCTTAAAACGAGTAAGGTTATAAAAAGCTTTTCCTATAAGGAGATAGGTTATTTCTGTGTGGAAAACACCCTTACCTATTTGGTGCCGATAGACGGAAGCGACAAAATACCAGCCAATGAAAAGTCACTTAAGGAAGTGCAGACGTTAACGAATAATTATTTCCGATATGTTGATCGCCATACATTGGTGCCACAACACGCTATTGCTAGCTGTAAAAGCCTTAAAGGGGGCAAGCTACTGTTAAGGTTGGAAGCCCCGCTGAATAAAGAAATTACCATAACAAAGACCTATGCAGAACCTTTACTGGAATGGATCTTGGAAGTGGTGAAGGAAATTAAAGTGTAACTGCTAATAAGGTACTTTTAGTTTTCTGCGTGTACGTTTGATTTTAAGGTAGAATTCCGTATGATGAGGTGTTAGACCGGTAAATAAGCTGCTTCAGGCAGGAGGCGCTACCTATTCAGATTTGGCAGTGCTTCCGGACAGAACGATGATATGCCTTTATGGCCATGGCGGTACAGAACATATACCCCAAAACGTTTCACTGGCCCGTTTTAATTTGGAATGGCTCCAAGAAAAAACAAAATAATACGCAAATCAACATTACTAAATTCATGGTTATTGATGCTGTCCGCAAACGAACAATAACTGTTCGATATCGAACAGCGATGGGAAGGAACCGCCTGCCCAGTCTGCTTTGAAGCGTTTTTGTGGCAAATGGCAGATTAATTGCACTGGAATGGTTCAATCTTTTTTTATGATCAAGCATTACTTTAAGACCGCCTTACGTAATCTCTGGAGAACCCGTGGCTTTAGTTTTCTCAATATCTTTGGACTTGCAGTGGGTATTGCCACAGCATCCCTTATTTTTCTGTGGATAGAGGATGAAGCTGGGTACGATAAAGATTTTCCTAACAATGAAAACATATATATTACGAAATCGGAACAACCTGCTGATGAGGGATTGAGAGTTTTTGACGCCGTTTCAGGCCTTTTAAGTCCTGCGATGAAAGCGGAAATACCTGGTATTAAGTATGCCGCTCGTGCAGATTGGGGCAGATCCTACCTGTTTACGAAAGACGAGCAGGCCGTCTACCAGAATGGTCAAATTGTTGACCCTGAATTCATGGACGTTTTCTCCTTGCAATTTGTAGAAGGAAACAGAGCCAATGCATTGGCACGGCCTGATCAATTGGTGATTACGCAATCTGCTGCCAATCGCATCTTTGGACAAGGATCTGCCCTCGGTAAAACGGTACGTGTCAATAACGACAAAAGTTATGTGGTATCTGGTGTGGTAAAAGATCTTCCCACTAATAGTAGCATTCAGTTTGATTGGCTTATCTCGTTTGAAGAGTTTGAAAAAGATAATGCATGGGTGCGTGATTGGGGCAATTCGGTAGTGATGACCTATGTGCGGTTGGAACCTTCGGCCAGCCTGGCGAATGTAAACAAAAGGCTTCATGATTTGGTAAAACGTCAATCGGGCAATGAGCAAGCAAACATCAGCAACTTCCTATATCCCATGGAGCGCTGGAGGCTCTACAACAATTTTGATAAAAATGGTGTTGAACAAGATGGTCGCATGAAATACATCCGTCTGTTCAGCATCATCGCTTGGGTCATATTACTGATCGCCTGTATCAATTTTATGAACCTCACAACTGCCAGATCCGAAAAACGGGCGAAAGAGGTAGGTATGCGCAAGGTAGCAGGGGCTAAGCGGTCTTCCCTGATCGGCCAGTTTTTAGGTGAATCGTTTATCCTGGCCGCAGTGTCGGCTTTGCTTGCCATTGTGTTCACATATAGCTCCATTGGCGTATTTAATGATTTGGTTGGAAAGGAATTGGTCGTTGATTTATTCAAACCTTCCCATCAGATTTTCCTGATCAGCATTGTGCTGATTTGTGGTTTGTTATCGGGTATCTATCCGGCATTTTATCTTTCTTCCTTTAATCCGATAACTACATTAAAAGGTGCCAAACAAAATGGTGGGGCAGCAGGGTTTATCCGTCGCGGTTTAGTGGTGCTTCAATATGCTGCATCTGTCACGCTCATCATCTGCACAGTCGTTGTCTTTCAACAGATCCAGCATGCGAAAGGGCGTGATTTAGGTTTCGACCTCAGTCAGGTCATTACGGTTCCTTTACGTGGTGATGCGGTTAAGCATCTCGATCTCATTAAGGAGCAACTTGTGGCAACGGGCAATGTGGAAAGTGTAGGAGCAGGTAGTGGAAGCATCCTCAATTTTGGGGTTAGGACCGGTATGGACTGGGCAGGGAAGGACCCCAATAAACAATCGGATATATTTTATTCTTGGGCAGATGACGGTTTAATTCCCGCTATGGGGCTGGAATTAATGGATGGCCGGAATTTTCATCGGCATATGCTGGGTGATAGTAGTGGATTTATCATCAACGAAGCATTTGCTAAGCTGATCAGTAGGGATGGAAAAGTTGCAGGTCGGCAAGTTTTCTGGGATGGAGAGCCATTCACCATTGTAGGTGTAGTGAAGGATTTTGTATACAATGATGTTTACAGTCCAACTGCACCGGTATTTTTCCGTCCCTATGCCGGTAACGGAGGTACGCTGAGCATTAAAATAAAGGCAGGGGCAGACCTCGCTAAAACAGTTACCCAGATCGAACAGCTCATGAAAGCGAATAACAGGGAATTTCCATTTGAATATCAGTTTTTGGACGAAGCTTTTAATGAAAAGTTTAAATCCGAGATGCTCATCCAAAAATTGGGCAGTATATTCGCTGTTTTATCTATCATCATCTCCTGCCTTGGTTTGTTTGGGCTTGCCGCATTCACGGCCGAACGACGCACGAAAGAGCTGGGTATCCGAAAGGTATTGGGAGCTTCCATTTCTTCATTGATCACGTTGCTCAACCGCGAGTTCGTTGTACTTGTTTTGATTTCCTGTTTGGCTGCATTTCCTATCGCATGGTGGGTGATGAACGACTGGTTAGGTAATTTTGAATATCGTACAGAATTACACTGGTGGGTATTTGCTTTGGCAGGGTTAGGAGCATTGATCATCGCACTTTTCACCGTGAGTTCGCAGGCTATTAAAACTGCCCTTGTGAATCCGACAAAGAGTCTTCGGGAAGATTAGTTGATGGTCAAGCTTAAGGTAAAAGATAGATCAATTTCCATAATCACTAGCAGCAAAATTCTGTTATAGCTGGTTTACTAAAAGCCTTTTGTGTTTTGTTAAGTTGATTTAACAAAAATGTATTACGTCTGTTGAATATATATCAAAATAATATCCACCTTAAAAGTAGTTGTTTTTTGAGGTATAACGCAGGCAAATTAGACCATTTGAGGTTAATATCAAAACTAACCTTAAAAGTGTTGTGTTTTTGAGGTTATTTGGGAAATAGTCTATCTGCATAAAAATCTTCTTTGTCTAGTCAAGCGTTTAACAGGTTTGTTAGTCATTTGTAAATAAGCATTATAAATTGAATACAGAAAAATCATGCGGTGAATACATCTTTTATTCTCCGCATTTTTGCGGCAAAAATATAAAATAGTTGCCCCAGGAGAAATCCGGATAATGGCAAAATATATCTATCAGCGTAAAAGACTGAATAACAACCGGAGCAGTTAAAGCGTAATTTTTTCCTTATGTATTTCTTTTCCATACAGATCCGTAACCCGGAGATAATAGGAGCCTTTATCTAACAATATCTTTTGACGTGTTGTCTTTTCTAGGATCATGTTCAAGACCGGTACGGTCAAAATTCCAAACTGATCAAGTTCATCACACTTTACAACGGATAGGAGAGCTTGTTCATACTTGGCTCCAGAAAACGATAGGGTATATGGTTTGCTACCACTGTGAATTAACCACGTTGCATACCTGTCATCAATCCATTTGGTATCAGGAAATACGATTGTGGCGTCCACCATGTTCACTTTGCTTAATTCTCTATAATCATTTGTTTTTAAATTTTTGTAGATGACGGGTTTGTTGATGTGCTTTCTGAGGTGATGAAAAACGTGAGGTGCTTCACTGTTTATCGATTGGTTAATGCAGAAAGGGTCTATACCACTTAAGGTTTTAAATCGATGGGCCATCCAGTTCTTTTCTGGATTTTTGTTGATATGGCCATGCCCGGCAAAGACAATGGCTTTGGCCAGCGGGTTGTTTTTTAATGTTTCGTAAATGCTTGTCGCCTGGTGCTGTTCGCGTTCGGGGACTGTATTGCATGGAGCGTTGTAGCAGTCGTAGGGTACCAGTTTAAACCCTAATTGAATGGCTTTGCGTAGCAGGTTGCCAAACATAGGTTCGCATGTATAAAAACCCGATGTTTGTAGCGGAAAGCCTCTTTCGTTTATGTCATCCTCGCGCAAGCCTTCGAGAAATAGGTAGGAGGGATCTGACGTATTAAGAAGTTTGAGCCGCTACACGTTCTAGATCATAATAAAACAGGGCCGTAGTGCCTTCACCCACTTCGCTCTGTATATCTAAACTGGCGTTTAGCGCTTCGGCTCGGCTACGTACATTGCTGAGGCCCATTCCAAAGGAAACAAGTTTCGCATCGAAGCCCTTACCATTGTCCTCCACCGTTATACTTAACTTCTTATCAGCATACACACAATCTACCAAAATTCGTGTCGCTGAGGCGTGTTTAATGGCGTTCGTAACCAGCTCCTGTACAATACGGAAAATCATTATTTTTTCATTGTCTGGTAAAACCAGCTCATGCATATTCTTTGCTTGAAATACGACTTCCTTATCCCGGCTGCTTATACTCATACAGAAATCTTCCAATGCCTCTTTCACGCCCGAATGAAGTAAGGCAGCGGGCGTCATGTTGGCGGCGATACTTCTTAGCTCTGTGATGGAATCATCTAACCGATCAAGACTTTCTTTGACTCTTCCTTTTGCCACCTGTTCAAGATTCTCTGTATCATATATGCTATTTAGATTTACTTTAACTCCGATAAGTAATCCACCCATTCCATCGTGTAATTCTCGTGCAACACGCATTCTTTCACGCTCTTCTCCCTGCACTACTGCTCTGAAAACCTCAAGCTCTTTTTCTTGCTGTACATGCTTTAATTGCTGCAGATAGTTGATTTCTTTTTGTTCGGAGAGCTTTTTCTTATTCTTATAAAAAAACCAGAAAACAGTGGCAGCAGTAATCGAAAATAAACACCCTATGCCAAGTAATGTATTATAAAATCTAGCATCGGCCTTTTCGACTTTTAATGTTTCTATCTTTGCTTTATTTTTTGCATCATTATACTTGAGCTCTAGTTCATGGAGCCCTTCGTTTAGTTGGCTGCTGTAAAGCGAATCTTTAAGTACTAAATATTTTCTAACATAGAAGTATGCGGGTTTGTAATCGCCTAATTTCTCGTTGAAATAAGCGAGTTTGTGATACATTAACATTTTATTGTTAATACTTTCAGTAAAACTGCCCTCTTTTAAGAATTCCATAAGAATCCTTTTACCTTCGTGATATTGGTGGAGTGAATCGAGCACGTTCACCTTTTCGAAGGCTAGCGTTCTGCGCACGTAGGGATCTGCTTCATCCCGAGGTGTCGCCAAGCCTTTGTTAAAACTAGCTAATGCCTCTTCATGACGCCCCGTTTCATTGTAATATATGCCTTCGGCGTAATAATAATCTAAATATTCTCGCTCACTGGCTCGCCATTTTAGCATTTTCTTTGCTTCATCAAGTTTCTCTTTGGCTTTTTTATAATCAGACGCATATAAATAGTTGTCTGCCCATAATGTCATGATCCGTAGGGGGAGAGGAGAGTCTGCCGGCGCATTGGCTAACATATTTGTTGCCAACTCATAGTATTGGGATGCTTTCTTATATTCTTGGTTATTCATGAATAACAGGCCAACCTGAAAATAATTATCTGCTAATAAGAGCGAATCCCCCGATTTTTCAACTAAAGGGATAGACTTTTCGAGAATAGTGCCAACGGCAAAATCATCTCCCTTGGTACGTTGATTCTGTACAACGTAATTAAACCAAGCCTTTGCCTGCAACTTAAAGGAGTCCTTTGTTTTAATTTTTGTAAGCACTGCAATTGCTTTCATGAGAGCTTCGTTGCAACGGTCTCTATCCGTATCAAAATAATACTGCGCTACACTGAAATGATAAAGCCCCTTTAGGTATACGGAATTGCCTATATGCTGCTTCCCCTTCTCGAGATATTCATAACTTTTTATACTATCAATTCTGGCCAAGCGTTTAACTAGATCGAAAGCAACAACTGCTTTTACACTGTCTTTCTTCTCGCTCGCAAAGCGCTGTATCAGGCTATCAGTAACCTTTTGTTGCTTATTTAAGCCTTGTGTAAATCCGGCTTCTGAACAAAGGAGTATAATAAAACAGAAAAAATAACGCTTCATGTTTTCAGGTTAAATAGGGAATAAAGTTTTAGCAAAAATATTAATTTGAACGATATTTATAGCATATGTTTTATATCCTCTGTACATTGCTTATCTGGCCGTTAGGTGGCGGCTGCTGCTCGTTTTGTGGAACATGGATAATAGCCTAGCGCTGCGATTAAACATTCACGAGAAAAAAGCAAATAGCGGTTATTTTTTTATTTTATCTTCATCATTAGCAGCGATATTAAATAGTAATATAGAATTTAGTGCCTTTCCCTTCTACGCTTTTAAAATATATTTTGCCATCATGAGCCTCTATACATTGTTTGGTGAAATATAAACCAAGCCCCGTAGAGGTTTCTCCATTTGTTCCAGGGCGCTGCGCAGGCGAGAATTTACTGAATATATGAGCTTGGGCATTCAGCGCTATACCTACGCCTGCATCTGTAATTTTAAAGATTAAATCTTTTCCGTCAAATTTGGTGGATAGTTTAATTTTACTGAATGGATGAGAGAATTTAATCGCATTGGAAATTACATTTTGTACCGCCCTCTTCAACTTTCTTTCATCAATTTTCTTTATTATCCGGTCAGATGAAAAATTTTCAATAATTTCAATGTTTTTTAGCAGTGCCAGACCCCTTTGCTCGAAACTGCATTGTCTGTAAAAGTCGTTTAATTCAACATACTTCAAAACCATCTCCTTTTGCTCGATATATAGAAGATCATCGAGGATATCAATTGCCTGTTGATAAGACACATCTAGAAGATACAGTGTCTCTCGGTAATCGTCCTCTGTCTTCGCGTAGCTCAGTAAAGTTGTTAAACCTTTAATATTGGAAATAGGATTTCTAACGTCGTGAATGACCTTGTGGTAGTGTGTGTTATTTTCTTTCAGCTGTCTAGCCATTTCGTTAGCAATCTTTATAAGAGATACAACCCCTATAAATTCATCCCGATCAAATACAGGTAAATAATGCAGATCGTTTTTTTGCATAAGTTCCATAACAGCGATAAGTGTATCCTCTGGGCTAACCTTAGGTTTGCTTATATCGATGTCTATGATTTTTCCATATGAGCATTCATGGATGTCGTCAATGGTAACAATACCCATAGGCTGTGAGTTTTTATAAATCGGTACCAGGTATTTTATTCCTTTAAGTAATTTTGATACTACAGATAGTTCTTCTTCAATACCAATAGAACGGTAATTCCGATCTATTAAGGAACTGATTTTTATATTCATAAATACATTTAATAAAATGACGGAGATCCCGTATACAAATTAATGATATGATATATTGAATCGACATTCAAAACGACGGCTAGGCAAGTCTTATTTCGACGTTTGGTTCAGTTAATATTTTTCATAAATGATGCTGCACGTTGATCCTTTTTAAGTTTATCATGGGTTGAAGTTAAAAAAAAAATAAACTGTTGTTGTAACATTTAAACCAGAGGCAGATATTATAGCAATATTATGCTATGGCATTTAAGCAAATAACAATAATTTGGGATGCACACTTGTTGAGTAAATGTGAGAAAAAATCTATGCGAAGAAAGAGAGGGAAGCCTTGAAAACGAAAGATTTAGGATTGGAAAGAGTACTGATTGGAAAGAGCTGATATATACTGCTTTAGCCGGATGCAACTATAGAAATGTTAACAATCAGTTGTTTGGTATAAATCTGATACTGTATTTTTACTACATTAGATAGATTTATGGACAAAAACAACACAATCGCCATTATCTTTGATGACCACCTTTTATTTGCCGACTCATTTTCGGCATTGGTAGAACGGTTTGAAATCTTCGATGCTGTACACAGTTTTGATGATAAAAAAGAATTAACACATTTTCTCATAGAGCACTCAAAAATGCACATTTGCTTATTTTTGGATTATTATCTGAAAAATGAGAATAGTCTTACGCTTATCAATGAAGTAAGACGCTTAAATCGACGGATCGTTATCATTGTAATGAGTTCAACCATAAGTCCTACAGCAATAAGAAATATTTTAGACTATAAACCTCAGGGATTTATCTCTAAATCATCCGGATTTGATACGGTACTCCAATGTCTAACTACCATAGCCGATGGCCGCCAATATATCTGCCCGGTAATCAGCGAAATTGTAGAGCATACAAGAACGATAGAGAAAATATCATTTACCGGCCGGGAATTGGAAATATTACAGTATTTTTCGCAAGGATTATCTATCGCCGATACTGCCGAGAAAGCACATCTTAGTCGGCACACGGTAGTAGCACATAGGCGTAAGATGATGTCAAAGGCAAACGTGAATTCTATCACGGAGTTATTATTGTATGCACGCAAGTATGAATTAATCTAAACATAACCTAAACCTTTATCCAAGCTAATGAAAAACAAATTTTACCAGTTTTCTAGTAATTTAAATCTCCTTTGCTTGTTTTTTCTGCTCTTTGCCAGTCAAACAGCCATCAGTCAATCCAAAACAAATGCTCAAAACGAATTCAACAAATTAAATGAGTCCTACCATGCCGGCCACTTATCGGCACAACAGTATTTTGTAAAGGTAGATTCAGTGGTCCATCAGCTATTTTCGGAAGGAAAACATTTTGAAACCAAGGAATTGGTAGATATTCTTTCTCTTTACGAAGGAATAGCCTGGAGTAAAACCGAGTATCACCGGGCCCGTATCAGCTATTACTTTCTTTTTTTTAATAATGCACGTATGTTTAAGAAGAAAGGGGCCTCTATGTATTACGCCGAAAAGATTACGGCGGAATATAAAAAATATGGTGAAGAACATCCATTAGTCGAGCAGTTACAAAAAGGAAAAATCTATCAAGAGCAAAGACTTTATGATAAAGTCATTGATATATTTAAGAGTGAGAAAAAATACCTCGAAACCTTGCCGAAACTACTTCAGGAGAACCGTATCGATGAGTCTGTAGGCTTAAATGCCTTATATATCCTTTCCCCAACCCTAACTGGATATGTCAAAATGAATGACACAGCAGCGGTACATCAAATTGCGGGTTTAGCTAGGCAAATTGGCACTGCAATTCAACATACAACTCCGATTACGAGGAGCCAGTTGCTGTATACCGATCTTTTGATGATTGATATTGAACATTCCCTAGCCAATTTCGAAGGCAGATATAATGATGCAAAAAATTTGTTGAACCAACTGGAAGCCTTAAAAACTACCTACAAAGACCAGGCAACAAACTTCATTGATATCAACTTAATTCGTCTACGTATAGAAAATTACCTCAACCTACAGAATCCCGACAGCCTTCGCACTTATATAAGCAAGTATGAAACCTCTCCGAATTTTGGCAAAAGCCAAAGTGCAGATCTCGCTGAATTCAAAGCCAAGTTACGGGCGTTACAGGGAAATTACCAAGAGGCATATACTTATCTTGCCGATGCGCTGCAACTTGAAAGAGGTCTGCAGGCAAACCTAATGACAGAATCGAGCGAATTGCTTTATGCCTATACGCAAGCGGAGCACAGCAGTATTGCCCTCCAAAGGGCAGAGAAAAT
Organism: Pseudosphingobacterium sp.; assembly: GCA_035565175.1. Lineage (GTDB taxonomy): Bacteria > Bacteroidota > Bacteroidia > Sphingobacteriales > Sphingobacteriaceae > Olivibacter. The sequence continues at coordinate 795 of DATMSZ010000075.1, read as the reverse complement.
AAAGCAGCAAAGAACATTTTGGTTAGTGTTTATTTCAATTGCAGCGTCTATGCTCATACTGGCGATCTACCTAATAATGGTTTATCGAAGCAGAAAAGCGAGAGAACAGGTAGAAGCGCTCAATAATACCGCCAATATGCAGATTATTGCCATGGAAGAGACTAAACACCAGGCAGTAAGAGAAGAACAACAACGGCTTGGGCAGGATCTCCATGATGGGCTTTCATCGTCTATTGCCGCTATCAAGCATCAACTAGAGGCACTATTGATGGATACGGATGATATCCCTTTGAAAAACAAATTGAGCAGGCTTCAGGCGGACACCGAGAACGCATACGAAGCAGCCCGAAACAAAAGCCATGAATGGTTTAGTGCCGCCGATAGACAGCAAGAGCAGTCCTTTGAAAAGCAGATCAAACTTCTTACCGACCGGTCCCTGCCCGATAACCGCTACAACAAAACCATTCATATAGATGATAACTCGTTAATGAATGTCGGCACAGATAGGCGGATTACACTTCTCCGGATCATACAGGAGGCAATTACCAACATTATCAAACACGCCAAAGCTAAAAATATAACAATCCTGATTTACGAAGAAGAAAACAATCTTATATTGACCATCAGCGATGACGGTGTAGGCCTCGGCAAAAATAAATCCAGCAATAAAAATGGGAAATCAACTATGGGTTTACTATCCGTTCGCCGCCGGGTTCAGTCTTTAGACGGCGAAATCGAAATACATTCCGACTCGAAGGGTACTGAAATAACCATATCCATTCCATTAATATCATC
>DATMSZ010000074.1:0-11654 GCA_035565175.1 Pseudosphingobacterium sp. | reverse complement strand
TTTTTGAATTAAATTCAGATTTTTCTGATTCTTATTTCTTTTTTTTGTTAAAATACTGTTTATATGCGTTAATTATTGATCTGTGTTGCTGTTTTTAATCGTTTAGTTTTGCTTTTCAGAATTTTGTCTTAAAAATATCGAAACAACTTAACTAAATTGATTTTATATGAATGTAAAACAGCTTTTTTTGCTTTTGTTATGCCTTTTAACATTAGTAAAAGTGAAAGCACAAGAGACTACTCTCCAAGGGACAGTGTTGGATGAGACTAATCAGCCTATTCCAGGGGTTTCTCTTAGAATTCAAGGCTCTACCAAGGGGACCTCAACAAATGGAAATGGTCAGTTTCACTTAGCTTATAGTGGAAAATCTGTACTAGAAATCTCGGCTATTGGCTATGAGAAAAAAATGATTGCACTGAGCGATCAAACCTTTCTGGAAATTATTTTAAAGAGTGATAATCAGGCGTTAGACGAGGTGGTGGTTACTGCGCTGGGAATTTCCAGAGAAAAAAAATCTCTTGGCTATGCTATTCAAGAGGTAAAAGGAGCCGATCTTACCCAAACTAATCAGCAGAATGTGTTAAACTCTATGTCGGGTAAGGTGGCAGGTATGCAAATCACCGCTGCTAGCGGGGCGGTTGGAGCCGGATCGAGAATAGTATTGCGCGGGAATAATTCTTTTGGTAATAATCAACCCTTATTTGTGGTAGACGGGGTGCCTATAAGTAATTTTTCAACAGATGTTGGTTCCGGTGGATCCGTTGACTATGGAAGTGCGGTAGGCGAAATAGATCCCAATAATATCGAATCGGTATCGGTTCTTAAGGGAGCGAATGCGGCAGCGCTTTATGGCCAGCTAGCAGGTAATGGTGTGGTTATTATTACCACAAAAACGGGTAAAGGAGCTGCTAAGCCAACAATCAATTATACTGGTGGGTTTTCGTTTGAAAATCCTTATATCATGCCTAAGTATCAAAATCGATATGGGCAGGGGAAGTATGGAGAAGAATACTTGTTTAAATTATATCAATCCGGTCAGCTTAAACTATCAGACATAGGTTCTTCGGATGCACTTCATCCACAAACCTATCAAGAATGGGCAGAACAGGTTGGCTTTCGTTACCAAGATGGTTTGGGGAATGGTATAAATGATGGTGTAGATGAAAGTTGGGGTCCTCGTTTGGACGCTGGCTTACTTCTCCCTCAGTATAATAGTCCCCTAGATGAAACGGGAAATCGAATGGCGACGCCTTGGATTGCACATCCAAATAATGTTCGTGATTTTTTTCGGACAGGTTATACCTTGGATAACAATGTGTCTCTCAGCACCAGCTCCGAGAAGGGAAATACCCGCTTTTCTGTGGGAAATCAAAAGCAAGTAGGTACCGTTCCTAATACCGATCAGAAACGTTATACGATACAGGTTAATACGACTCAAAATATCACCGATCGTTTACAAATCAATACGGTTGTGAATTACGTGCGTTTGGATAATGATAATTTAATTGGGCAAGGATACAACAGTTTTAACCCTATGCAATCGATCGGGGGATGGTTTGGTAGACAGGTGGATATGGAAGATCTTAAAGCAAATTGGGATACTGAATTTGCTAATGGTTTTCCCTACAATTGGAATAATAATTTTCATGATAACCCATTTTTTAACGTTAATAATAACACCAACTCACGTAAGAAAGATCGGCTTTTCGGAAACTTCAATGCAACCTATAAGTTCCACGATTGGTTAAAAGCGATGGTGCGTGTAGGTAACGATTGGTCGTATGAGAAAAGGATGGAATTAACGTATAACAAATCAAATTCTACCTTGACCAGTATGGCGAACCGTACCTGGGGAGGAGGAAAATTTAAGCAACGTTCGTATGGCTTAAATGAAATGAATGTCGATTTTATCTTATCGGGTGCTGGCAATCTAACGCCTGATTTAAATTTAAGTTATACCGCTGGTGGCAATTACCGCGATTATAAATATGAGTACGATTTAATTGGAGCAGATCAATTAACGGTACCTAATCTCTTTAGGATAGGAAATGCCAAAGGTTCTCCCGTTACCGGTATGTCAACACAGCACCTCCGGTCAAATAGTCTCTTTGGTCAGGTCTCCCTAGGATATAAAGACGCTTTGTATTTGGATCTGACAGCGCGTAACGATTGGAACTCAACTCTACCCGTTGGTAATTTGTCTTATTTCTTCCCTTCCGCTAGTATCAGCTGGATTTTTACCAACAGCCTACATATTGATCCTACTATTTTGAGCTTTGGTAAATTGAGAGCAAGTTGGGCATCAGTGGGTAAAGGTGCCGGTGAAGCTTATTATACACAAGGGACTTTTGCTCCTAATGCGGCCGCATTCAACGGGGTAACATTGTATCACATCAGCGATATATTGCCTCCTTTAAATTTATTGCCGGAAACGGCTAAAAGCACAGAACTAGGCACGGAGTTACGCTTTTTAAATGGTCGGATTGGTTTAGATCTTACCTATTACAGTAAAAAGAGTTTAGACCAAATTATGCAGGTTGACATTTCCGGTTCAACAGGGTTCTCTTCTTTACGCTTAAATGCAGGTGAAATCCAAAATCACGGGCTAGAGGCGCAATTAAATCTTGGTATTATAAAAAAGCAAAATGGCTTTAATTGGGATATGGATATCAACTGGGCCAAAAACAGCAGTAAGGTAAATGCACTTTATACGGATCCAAATACACAGCAAGCCCTGGAATCATTCAATGTCACCTCGGCTTGGAGCTTAACCGTTGATGCGATTCCTGGCCAGCCATTCGGTGTAATGCGCGGTACAGCTTTTCAACGGGATGCAAGTGGAGCGATCATCGTTGATACCGACGGCTTGCCGAAATATACTTCCGCTCCACAGGAACTAGGTAATATTACACCTGATTGGGTAGGCGGTGTCAATAACCGTTTCAGCTATAAAAATTTCCGTTTAAGTTTCTTGATTGATATGCGTAAGGGAGGAGATGTCTTTAGCGTAACACAATGGTTTGGTTTACAATCAGGTGTGTTGGAAGAAACAGTGGCAGGGGGGATCCGTGAAAACGGACTGGTGTTGGGACAGGATTATATGACTAACGAGCGTTTTGTATTGGAAGATGGTTCCGCAAACGATATTCGGGTAGGCGCACGCGATTACTTCCAGAGTTTGTGGGGTGGTCGTGAAACAGGTATTATTGATGGTAGTTTCATTAAGCTTCGCCAAATTGAATTTGGATATGATATTCCTAAGCACCTATTAGCTAAATGGAAATTCATTAAGCAGGCTGGAATATCTGTCTTCGCTCATAATGTAGCTTTGCTGCATACATCAAGTAGCAATATTGCTAACATCGATCCAGAAACAGGCTTTGGCGTTGGGAATGATGGCTTAGGTATTGAACAGTATCAAATTCCTTCTAATAGGAGTATCGGAATGAAGCTTAACCTAACTTTTTAACTGTTTTATCTATTAACAAATGATTCAAATGAGTAAAAGAATAAATAAATATATAATCAGCTGCGGTATTCTGAGCCTTCTTGGAATACAAAGTTGCACGAAGAATTTCGAGGAGATCAATACGAATCCTAATGAGCCGGTTGAAGCACCAACAACGAATGTCTTAGCCTACGTGTTACAGGACTTTTCTGCTAACTTTTTTGATGCTTGGGGCGATATGAACGAGCCAGAAACCTATAGCGGACATCTTGGAAAAATTGCATACATCGATGAAGCGCGGTACATGTTTCGTAGCGGCACAATATCAGATCTTTGGAATAAATTCTATCGCGATGTAAAAAATGCACAGCTAGTTGTTAAACAAGCGGAAAAAAATGGAGCTGTAAATATGCAAGCGGTAGCCTTAACCTTTCAGGCTTATATGTGGCAAATCGGTACAGACCGATGGCGAGACATGCCGTTTACAGATGCAATAAAAGGCGACGAAGGATTTGTAACACCAAAATATGATAAGCAAGAAGACATCTATCCTGTTATCATTGCGCAATTAAAAACAGCAGCAGATCTATTTGCTTCAGGCGCCATGGATGCACTGGGAGAGGGCGATTTGCTTTATGCAGGTGATATTGAAAAATGGCAGAAATTCTGCAACTCTTTAAGGTTGCGGGTGGCAATACGGCTTTCATCCGTGGATGAAATGAGGTCAAAGAACACCATTGAAGAAATTTTAGGTAATCCTGGTGCTTATCCAATATTTGATAGTAATGATGATAACGCGTATTTCAATTGGGTAGGTAGCGATCCTTACATCGAACCTTGGAACAAGGATTTTCGCACAAGGGATGATCACGGGCCAAGCGTAAATATCATTGATACATTAAAAAAATATGAAGATCCACGCTTAAATGTTTATGCAAAAAAGGCTCCTGCAGACGGTGAATATCGCGGTGTTGAAATTGGTCCGGCAAGTTCACCAACCACCTCCCTGTTTTCAAGGATAGGAGCTAGATTTAGAGATAATGCTGCCGGTTTTAGTCCTTTTATGAATTATGCGGAGGTATTATTTTTAATAACGGAAGCTTCTTTAAAAGGATGGAACACAGGTTCTTGGACTGCTGCCGATGCCTACGAAGAAGGAGTACGTGCATCTTTTGAAGAAAATGGCTTAGCTTCTTCCATAAATACCTATTTGGCGCTAGATGGAGTGATATGGAAAAATTCTTACCATCAACTTTATTTGCAAAAATGGTTGGCTCTCTTTAAAAATGGACATGAAGCTTGGGCAGAGGAGAGGCGTACTGATTTTCCTTTGCTGCCTATGGCAAGAGGCTCAGCCTTTCCAGGACATAATCGCCCACCCTTGCGTTATCCTTACCCAACAGAAGAAACAACCTTAAATGGAGCTAACAGTGCAGCAACTATTGCAGATGTGAAAGATAATTTCTGGGGAAAACAGATGTGGTGGGATCAACGACCGGGCGTAAATTAAGTTAAAAAATATGGGGATAAAACAGCAAGGGGGCATAGGCCCCCTTGCTGTTTTATAATCAAGCTTACAAAGCATGATAATCTTTTCTTAAAGTGCAGACACGGGGAGAGCCTAATGCAGCCCAAGCCTAGCACTAGATTCACCAAAGCCCGACACTACATCGACCTAAGCTCGACCCTACAATCACCCAAGCTTAATCCTATCTAGGCCGTGCCTAAGACCTGTCTAAGCGTAAGAATGAGCCTACATAATACCTACCTGTTAGAGATCTTTCCCCAGATGCCAAAGCTCAAAGAACAAGCATTAAAATTTATTACTCTACTAGTACTCCAATATAATAATTAAAAGTATCTACTTCTAAGTTTTCCTTAGTAGCGCCCGCGATATTTACTTCCTTCCATGATCTATCAGGTTCAATAAATTGATATTGTCCGCCTTTGATGCGCACTTTAACAGGCATGTTAAAATTGTCTACATCTGCAATCCAACGGCTATATAATTTGTTCTCTTTAAACCTAAACTCAAGGGTGGGTATATTAGTATGTTTGATATATTGATCAAATACCGGGTTCAAACTTTTACCTGATTGCTCGCTTATGTAATTTACAACATCTTCATAATTAACGGTCTGATGATAGAATGTTTTGTTTAAACTGCGCAAAATTTGCCGCCATTTTTCATCATCATTAATAATGGTTCTAATGGTATTTAATAGCACACCTCCTTTGGGGTACATATCTCCTGAACCCTCTTGATTGACACCATAAGGTCCTTGCACGGGGCTATCATTTTGTATTCCACTGCGGATGCCATGCACATATTCCAATCCAGCTTGCTTGCCATAATTGTAATCTATAAAAAGAGATTCTGAATAATTTGTAAAACTCTCATGAATCCACATATCTGCCAAATCTTTCGAGGTAATATTGTTTCCGAACCACTCATGTCCACTTTCATGTACAATAATGAAATCCCATTTCATGCCCCACCCAGTGTCAGAGGCATCTCTACCTCTGTATCCATTAGCATAACCATTACCGTAGGTTACGGCGCTCTGATGCTCCATGCCGGTATATGGAACGTCTACGAGTTTATAGCTGTCTTCATAGAATGGATAGGGGCCAAACCAATGCTCGAAGGCCTTAAGCATAGGAATAACATTGATAGGAAAGAATTTTTTTGCTTTCGCTTCATTCTCACGTAATACCCAATAGCTTAAATCCAATGGTCCTTTTTCTCCTTGATAAGTGTCTTTGAAATTGACGTAATCACCAATATTCACAGAGACACTATAATTATTAATAGGATTGCTTACAAACCAATCGAATTGGGTATAGCCATCTTTACGCGCCGTTTTTTTGCGTAATCTTCCGTTGGATACATCAGAAAGTCCTTTCGGCACGCTGATGCTGATCAACATGCTGTCTACTTCGTCTGCTTGATGATCTTTTGTAGGCCACCACACGCTTGCGCCCAAACCTTGACAAGCAGTAGCTACCCATGGTTTTCCATTGCTATCCTTTGAAAAGACAAAACCTCCATCCCAAGGAGCCCTTGCAGCTACCTGTGGATTTCCTGAATAGAAGACGCGCATGGAATCTTGGCTGGCTCTACGGATATATTCAGGAAAGGTAACAAATACAGAGTTGAACTCCCTTGTAAAAGGAACTTCTTTTCCGTGGTAATCAATCTTCTCAATCTTAAGGTTCGCAAAAAGCTCAAATTGTAATTTATTAAAATCTTGCGTCGCCTCAAATTTAAAGAGGTTGCTTCCACTGATAAACTTATTGTCAACATCAACCTTCACATCCAAGTGATAATAGTTGATGTCATAACAAGTACGCAATGGGGTCAAGGTACCCCGTAAGGAATCTGCTTTTGTAAAGACCGGTTGACCTTTTACCAGTAACTGTGCCGATCCTATTAAGGGTAACACGGTAATTGATAGGATATACAGTAATTTTTTATAGTTTCTTAGTAACATATTGTTAGTGCTATACGTATTTTTCAATTGGCTAATTGGCTTATTCAATAATTAGCTCATTCTACCGCCCTCCTGGAGGGCAATATTGTTTCAAATAGTTTGTATACAATCTCGCCAAATGAGCGGAAGTCCCTTCGCCTTCTGAAATAGAATGTGTGCGATTTGGATATGACATTAATTGAAATTGCTTATTGTGCTTCACTAATTCATTGATTAACATTTCGGCATTTTGATAGTGCACATTATCGTCCCCAGTTCCGTGGATATACAACAAATTCCCCTGTAAATTCTTAGCGTGGGTAATAGGAGATCCTTTAATATAATCTTGCTCTGATTCTGGAGGTACACCCATATAGCGCTCTTGATAAATATTGTCATACATTAACTGATTCCCTACGGCAGCCACGGCAATTCCAGTTTTGTAAATTTCAGGATATTGAAATAGTAAGTTTAAGGTAGAGGACCCACCGCCACTCCATCCCCATACTGCTACGCGGGAAGAATCCACGAAATCCCATTTGAGAATTTCCTTCGCAGCCATTGCTTGGTCGCGGATATTAAGGGTGCCTATATTGCGGTAGATTGCCTTCCTCCAAACGCGTCCCTTAGGGGCGGGGGCACCTCGGTTTTCTACAGATATATAGACGTATCCGTCATCTGCCATGCTCCCTTCATAGAGCCTGTTTTGGCCTGCACCAAAGGTGTCAGTAACGGTTTGGCCAGCAGGCTCGCCGTATACCATAAATACCACAGGATATTTCTTAGTTGCGTCAAAATTTGTTGGTTTTACCATCCACCCATCCATCTCAATGCCATCTACTGTGGTAATTTTAAAGAATTCGGGCTTAGGGCTTCCGGCAGGCAAGTCTCTTTGGGTGCTTGCTGCTAGTTTTTCTTTATGGTCGGGTAAGCTTACAATTGCTCCAGAACGATAGGTCGTGCTGCTGCTAAAATCATGCTGTGCTAGTTTTCCATTGGGTGAAATTTGATAACTATGGGTTCCAGCCTCATTGTCGGGTGATAACTGTTTGGCCTTCCCGCCCTTTAAGGACACTTGATACAGATATTTTTGCGTTGCATTGTCAGGTGAAGCACTAAAATAAATCCTTTGATTGGTTTCATCAATTAGATCGATTGCAATGATATCATATTCACCTGTAGTAAGCAATGTTTCCTTTCCTTTTAAATCTATTTTATAAATATGGCGCCAGCCATCTTTTTCACTTACCCATAGAAAGGATTGGCCTTTATCTATCCACTCCCAGCCACTGGGGTCGTCGTCATTCCAACGTGATTTTATGTCAATCCAAGCATTATCATTTTCCTGATAGATGTCTTGTGCTGAGCCATCAGCTAGCTGACAAAGTATTAACTTGCTTTCGTTTTGCTTACGGTTCAGCTGTTGTATAATAAGGGCTTTCCCATCCAATGTCCATTCCATACGCGGAATATAGTGCTGTATGGGATCACCAGGGACATTCATTTGTTTACTTTCTTTTGTGTTAATGTTCACTATATGCACAGTACAAGCGCTAGGATTTTGCCCAGCTTTAGGATATTCAACCGGTATTGTGAAAGAATAGGTAGAATCTGTAGTGTTCAACATGAGGTAATTACGAATGGTACGGGCATCAATTTTCCAATACGCGATATGCTTATTATCTGAAGACCAGCGGAACCCATCTCGGCAGCCAAATTCTTCTTCATAAACCCAATCGAATGTGCCGTTTATAATGCGGTCTGTACCATCACTCGTCAATTGAGTGACGCTATTTGTCGCTAAGTCCTCCGTATATAAGTTGTGTTTACTAACGTAAGCCACTTTTTTGCCATCGGGAGATAGCTTGGCAAACATAAGCGAAGAGGGTGGTAAGTTTTTTCCTAACTGTGTTAACTGTTTTTTGCTGAAGTCGTAGATCCAATAATCGCCACGTGTATGATAGCGCCACACTTTTTTAGTGTTAGTAAAGATCAGTACTTTTTGTTGATCGGCTGAAATAGTAAAAGATCTGATATTTAATGGACCGCTACTATCTTTAGGTGTTAACTGAGCAGCATCTAAATAACTTGTTGGATGGGTTGGATCCAGGAGGTTAACGGCTACTATTTTTCCTTGCTCTATTTCATAATAGGCATTCCCATCTTTACTCCACTGGGTTTTGATGCCCGGTTGGGCCGATAGGATGTTTATAGTAAAGGTGCTGAAAAAGAGGCAGCATGCCCACAATAGTTGGTTTATGTTTTTATTCATGTGTGTTATTATATTTCTTTTCTAATTTCCTCTACCTCTTCGATGGTTCTGGCTAACTCTTTCCCTAGCTTTTTGTACCCTGTAGCTGTGATGAGGTAATTATCCTCGATACGCACCCCTCCAAAATTAAGGTATTTTTCAACTTCATTATAATTTATGAAGCCAGCCAGCTTGTTTTCAGCTTTCCAGCGGGAAAATAGTTCAGGAATAAAATAAATTCCCGGTTCTACAGTTAAAACATAACCGGGGGCTAGTTCTTTTCCTAGTCGAAGGGATTTGAGGCCGAAGGTGATCGTATCTTTCTTCAGCGTTTCGGTATAACCTACATATTGTTCTCCTAGATCTTCCATATCATGCACATCTAGGCCCATCATATGACCAGTACCACATTGAAAAAACAATGTATGCGCACCTAAGGCTACCGCTTCCTCGGTATCGCCTTTCATTAGTCCAATAGATTTTAGTCCTTCTACAAGCGTGCTGCAAGCCTTGAAGTGAACGTCTAAATAACGAACATTTGGAGCAAGTAATGATGATGATTGCTGTAGCGCTTCTAATACAATGTTATAAATTTGTTTTTGTTTATCTGTAAACGTCTTACTAACAGGAAATGTTCTTGTGAGATCTCCCGCATAACCCATAGCCGTTTCAGCACCTGAATCATTTAATACTAATTGGCCCTCTTTAAGTGTGTTTAGTTGCTTATGGTTATGTAATATTTCACCATGAACAGACAGAATGGTTGGATAAGCCAAGCGACCTCCAGCATTCTGCGCCCTTTCTTGTATCGCATTTGCTACTTGTAACTCAGTCATTCCCGCTTTCGCCATCCGCATCGCCAACAAGTGCATATCTACAGATGTGTTCACCGCCGTTTCAATTTGTGCAATCTCTTCCGAGCTTTTTATCGAACGTTGCGTGACTACTGCCTGGATAAATGGTACAGACGCTTTGTTTACTAACTCCTTTGGGCTAAGGCCTAACAGATCAATTAGCTTTAACTTGTTTTCCGGTTGGTAAGGGGGAAGAAAATGAACAGTTCGTTGTTGTTGTAATGCTTTTTGTAGGTAGGGCGCTAATTGTGAAGAAGATTGTAGATGCTCGATACCGATCTTTTTGCATTTTTCCTCAAGCGTCTCTTGCCTGCCCATCCATACAATCTCATCGATGGTTAGCTCGTCACCAAACAAAATATCTTTGCCTTCGTCAAGGTCAATGGCGGCAGCAAGTTTCGGTTCTTGAATACCAAAATAATATAAAAAAGAACTATCCTGTCGAAAAGGAAAGGCATTGTCTGCATAATTCATGGGACTCTCATTGTTTCCAAGAAACAAAAGGATTCCTGTAGAGAAGTTTTTTCTTAATTGGTTTCGGCGGTCAATATAAGTAGTCGAGTGAAACATATTTAATAAATTAGCTGTTAAAATTACCAACCGCCTCCATTTTAAATTTTATGATTATCACACCGGGTGATATAACTTTAAATGCGGCAAGTTCCATTTAATCGATAGAACAAAATTTAGTTACAGATATGAATGCAAATGTAAAGGAGTCTGTATGAAAATGCTAAATAAAAATTCATACCCCAATGCTTGCCTAATAAGTCTAACGTTTTGAAATCAATTAAGAGGATGATTTAATTGTTCTTGCTCCATAGAACAGTCTGACCATATTATTTTATCCGTGAGTCATTTTGTTATGAAGTGGTAAAATTCATGATTTGATTGTTAATAATCTATACTGTTTTTCTCCTATGCTATTCGTATTTTAACCAAGTACAGTAGAATTTTGGTAATCAATTAACAAATACTAACCGTATTTTAACCTATTTTATTATTTATGTTGCATTTATCGGTTAAAATTAGCAAATTCACATTACCTAATATACCAAACCGATTGAGATGAAGACATTACAATTTACAATTCCGGTTGCGCATGATCGAACTGTCATAGTTCAGGAAGATTGCATGCCACATTTTTACCCATATTTACATCGACATCATGAAGCTCAATTGATGTGGATTGTGGAGGGAAAAGGTACTTTAATAGCGGATAATAGTATGCACCCCTTTCAGGAGAACGACATATTTTTATTGGGAGCAAATCAATCGCATGTATTTAAAAGTAATGCTGATTATTTTGATGACGCTAATCCAAAGCAAGTGCGTTCCGTTTCTGTATTTTTTAATCCAAACGGCAATTTAGCGTCTTTTTTCAATCTCCCTGAACTTTATATGCTGCAAACATTTGTGAAAGATCATACAAAAGGATTTAAGGTGCCTACTGAGCATTTTAGAGAGGTTTATAGGCGGATTGTTCGTTTGAAGGAGGCGAATCAGATGGATCAATTGATGCACTTCTTCTATCTATTGCGTACATTAAGCATTGTTTCAAAGAATGCGCCTGCCTTGTCGGGCGGGACAAATGCTATTTCCGAAAATGAAGGAATCCGTATTGGATC
>DATMSZ010000073.1:0-19409 GCA_035565175.1 Pseudosphingobacterium sp. | reverse complement strand
TATTTGCAGCATAATAGGTTACGATTATATTTATGAATAAAAACCGACTTTCGCTTTTGTTTGAAAAAGCATTAAGTAATAATATTTCTGATCAAGAAAGAGAAGAGCTGTTTCTTTTACTAGGGGAAGAGGGAAACAACCGTGAAATCGAACAACTTTTCGACAAGGCTAGATTTAGCTATACTGATAAAAAAACTTTTTTTAGCGAGCAAGAAACAGAAAACTTAGAAAGATCAATTTTAAAAAAATCTAAGGTACATCTCCATGAACATACATTTCGCTACCAGTGGCAATGGTCAGCTGCGGCAATTATTGCATTGTTTATTGGTGTTAGCGTTTTCTTTTACTTAAATACTGCTGAAATACATTCGTTGCCCCAACAGAAAGCCGTTTTGAATAAGATAATGCCGGTAAAGAATAGAGCAACTTTAGTGCTAGGGAATGGCAAGGTAGTCAACCTGGAAGATATCGAGAAAGGTGAAATAAATGAGGAGGGGGTTATAATTAAAAAAACGGATGATGGTAAACTGATTTATGAGAACGCTAGCAATGGTAAACGTGATCAAAGAAATCAAAATATACTATCAACTCCTCGAGGAGGCCAGTACCAACTAGTACTGCCTGACGGATCTAAGGTATGGCTGAGTGCCGCATCCTCTTTACATTATCCTACGGATTTTGAGGTTGAAAAAAGAGTTGTTACCCTTAAAGGGGAAGCTTATTTTGAGATTGCAAAAAATCAGGCTAGTCCCTTCATAATACATGCTAATGGTGCTAAAATCCATGTGCTAGGAACCAGTTTTTTAGTGAGTGCCTATGATAATACAAAAAAAAATACTACAACATTGGTGGAGGGGAAGGTTAGGATAGACGTCATGCTACCGGATAATAAATCTAATAAAAACTCCATGATATTGAAGCCTGGGGAGCAAGCCACTTTAGACGTGGAAACAAAAAAAATATCAATGCGGCAGATAGACATAAACGATATTTTGGCATGGAAAAGGGGGGCTTTGGTCTTTCAGGGAGACAATATTCGCACGGTGATGAAAACGATCGAAAGGTGGTATGATGTAGACGTTGTTTATGCTGGAGATGTAAGCGGCGAAACCTTTATAGGTACTGTGTCAAAATTTGATAGCCTGGAAAAGTTATTAAAAACGATAGAATTAACAGGAGGGGTTCACTTTAAAATAGAAGGGAGGAAAGTATTTGTAATGAAATAAGACCAAAATAATTATCAGGGGCGGTGCAACGCCCCTGATAAGTACAAGCATATGCTTGTCGGATTAAAGATTAATACTTCAAACCAATTCTTTAACCTAATCAAATGTATAAAATAAACGCTAAAAGTTGGCGCATAAGGAGAAATTGTGCCAATTCCAAACCTATATTGATCATGAAATTATCCTTAATCTTGATCTTGATGAGTATGTTGAAGGTTCAGGCCTTCACCTTTGCTCAGAAATTAACACTCCATAAAAAAAATGCTTCTTTAAACGAAGTATTTTCTGAAATAAGAAAACAAACTGGGTATAATATACTATATACAGCCAGTGTATTAGGTCATACAAAGTCGATCGATATAGACTTAAGGGATGCTACAGTTGAAGAAGCCATTGGTAAATGTTTGGCAAATCAGCCGTTAACCTATAAAATAGTAGAGAAAAATATTGTTATTTCAAGGAAAGAAAATACACTTAATCTGGTACAGGATAATACTATTTCGGGTACTGTTAGAGATGAAAATGGAAAAGAGCTCTCTGGTGTCTCGATCAGTATTAAAGGTGTTCCAAATCGAGGGACACAAACGAATGACAAAGGTGTATTCTCCTTAAGTGTACCTAAGAATGCGACGATTATTGTAAGTTCCATTGGTTTCATGCGTCAGGAAATCAGGTTGGGTGATGGGCAAACAAGTGTTGCTATTCAACTCGTGGAAGATGATGCTGAATTAGACGAGGTGGTGGTTATAGGTTACGGAACACAAAGAAAAAGTGATTTAACAGGAGCAGTATCATCTGTTTCTTCTGAAAAGATTGCTGCCTTTCCTGTGGCAGGTACTGCTCAGGCACTACAAGGCAGGTCTCCAGGTGTGGCTGTTTCCAGCGTAAATGGCGAGCCTGGCAAAGCACCACGCGTTCGCATTCGAGGAGGGACTTCTATCAATGCAAGCAGTGATCCACTTTATGTGGTGGATGGCTTTGCTGGCGGAACTCCCCCGCCACCTGAGGACGTAGAGTCGGTGGAAGTATTGAAAGATGCATCGGCGACAGCAATTTATGGATCAAGAGGGGCTAACGGTGTCATCATGGTTACAACAAAAAAAGGAAAAGTTGGGAGGCCTATTATTGACTTTAATAATTCATATTCTTTTCAGCAAGTAGGCAAGAGACTCGACTTATTAAACGGTCAGGAGTTTGCCGAATATATTAATGATATATATAAAAATAGTGGGAATACAACCGTGCCCTACCCCGATCCGGCATCTTATGGGGAAGGTACCGATTGGCAAGATCTGATTTTTCGCACGGGGGGCTTAGTGAACAACCAGCTTGCTGTTTCGGGAGGTAGCGAAAATATAAGATATTACACGTCGCTTAGTCATTATGGTCAGAAAGGTACTGTTATAAATTCTGACTTTAGAAGGCTTTCTGGTACTTCTAACTTAGATATAAAAGTTTCTGATAGGGTTCGGCTAGGTACTAAAATGTTCTTTATACGGAATAAATTGGATGGCGTAAGAACACAGGAAACCAGTAGTGGCACCTCGGGTGCAGGTGTTATTTCGGCCGCGCTCCGCTTTGAACCTGTACAAGGAATTTATGATAACAATGGAAAGTATACCTTAAAGCAAGTTGGAGATCCACATGATAATCCGGTTGCGGTTGCCCGCGAACGTAAAAATGAGGTGATAACCGACCTTTTTCAGGGGAACGCCTACGGTGAAATTGAATTATTGACAGGCTTAAAGTTTAGAAGCACGCTTGGCGTGCAGATAAGCAATCGAAGAACAGGAAACTATGTCACTAAAGAGTTGGTGGAAGGACGGAATTACGGTGGAACAGGCTCTATAACAGCGCATAAAAATACCAACGTAATCAATGAAAACTTCCTGACTTATACAAAGACGTTCCAACAAAACCATAATTTGGATATAATGGGTGGCTATTCCTATCAATCTTCAAGAAATGAAGAGTGGGCGGCTAATAACAGAGATTTTGTGTCAGATAATTTTTCCTTTTGGAATTTAGGTGCAGGGTCTAACTATCAGCGAGCAACGTCGGACCTGGAAGATTGGGTAATGTCGTCTTTTTACGGTCGAGCGAACTATAATTTCAAAAGTAAATATTTCTTAACCATTACGGGTCGTTATGACGGCTCATCACGTTT
This sequence comes from Pseudosphingobacterium sp., assembly GCA_035565175.1. Lineage (GTDB taxonomy): Bacteria > Bacteroidota > Bacteroidia > Sphingobacteriales > Sphingobacteriaceae > Olivibacter. The sequence continues at coordinate 16,016 of DATMSZ010000073.1, read as the reverse complement.
TGGCGACGATAATAAATGGGCATTTTTTCCTTCAGGCGCTTTGGCATGGAATATTAGTCAGGAACCATTTATGGAGGAGGTGGGAGCGATTTCAAATCTAAAAATCCGTACCAGCTACGGAGAAACGGGAAATACTGAAATTGGTTCATACCGGTCGTTAGCCCGTTTTTCACCAACTCTGACAACCATTAACGGCGTACCTGTTAATGCTGTGCGCCCAACCAATGTAGCTAATCCAGGCCTTACTTGGGAGACTACCAAGCAAACGGATGTTGGATTGGATATAGGTTTTTTAAACGGACGGATCAATCTGGCGATAGACTACTATTATAAGAAAACAGTGGACCTGCTTTATGAGGTTCCTTTGCCAATCTATTCAGGATATACAACCTCCTTGCAGAACATCGGCAGTGTAGAAAATAAAGGCTGGGAATTTGCAGTAAATACGACAAACTTAAAGGGTGATTTTACTTGGACAACCGATTTTAATATTACGTTCAATCGCAATAAAATTCTCGCATTGCCCGGTGGAGATATTCGGTATAATACAATACCAGGACATATGCTTTCAACAGAATCACAAATTCTTCGCGTAGGGGAGGTGGTTGGAGCTTTTTACGGGTGGAGGTTTGACGGTTTATATCAAGAAGGGGATGATTTTACCAATGCAGGCAATAAAAAGCCTGGGGACGTGAAATATAGAGATATTTATGGCAGGGATGAAAACAACAATCTGATAGAAGGACCTAACGGCGTTGTTAATGCAGATGATCGTACAATCATTGGAAACCCTCATCCCGACTTTATTTATGGAATCAACAACGATTTTAAGTATAAAAATTTCGATTTGAATATATTTTTTCAGGGAAGTTACGGAAATGATATGCTGAATATCACCCGCATGGAATTAGATTGGATGGCAGGAAAAGGGAATGCAACAACTGATGCTTTAAATCGTTGGACTCCCCAGAACACCAATACGGATGTACCGCGTGCAAGTGCTTCCAACAATCCAGAAGTATCATCTAGGTGGGTAGAGGATGGTTCTTACCTTCGGTTAAAGAACTTGGCACTTGGTTATAATTTTCCGCAGTTTGCTTTAGGAAAGCTGCAGGTAAGTAGATTAAGAATTTATGCAAGTGCGCAGAATATTTTAACCTTCACAAAATATAAGGGCTTTGATCCGGAAGTTAGCTTCGAAGACTCTAATCGAAATATAGGGTTAGATTATATGGGTTATCCAAACATTAAGTCAGTAACGGTGGGTATAAACGTTGGATTTTAGATTTTAAACAGATGAAAAGGTTATCAAAATATATATTTATAGGGGTCTTACTCGCGCTTGCCTCTTGTACGAAGCTAGACGAAAAACCAGTTAGTATACTGGTGCCGGGACAATATTTTAATACAGAAGCAGATGCCGAAGCCGCGGTTATGGGCTCTTATGCGTTGCTAAGTAGTGCCGATTATTATGGTAGACGCTTAACAATGGTTTTACAGTTGTTGGGTGACGATATCGATATCGCGGATATTGGAACGCAATCGAGCCGGATACAGTTAAATGGCTTTACGCATGATGCAAGTAATCAAGATATCCTGGCGGTGTGGCGCCTAGCCTATCTTGGAATTGGCGCAGCTAACGCAGCTATAGATGGCATTCCCAATGTTGAGATGAATGAAGAAAAAAAGAATGCGCTTATCGCAGAGGCGCGCATGATTCGTGCATTAAACTATTATCATTTAGTACAGTTATTTGGGGATGTACCCTATATAGGTGAATTTGTAACCGACCCGAGCAGCATTAAAGATGTTTCAAGAACACCCGCCTCAGAAATTTATCAAAAGATCATCGGAGATTGCGAGTTTGGGATTACAAATTTGCCTGATATTTTCCCCGGTATTAAATCGCGAGCTACAAAAGGGGTAGCGCATACGATGTTGTCATCAATTTATATGATCTTAAAGCAGTGGGACAAAGCTGCAGAACATGCCGAGACGGTAATTAACAATGCAAGCATCTACCAGTATGGATTGGTTACTAATTTTCAAGATCTTTGGAAAGCAGATCTTGGCCATCAGCTAGAGCATATATGGATTGTTGATTTCATGGGTGGAATTACCGGAGAAACTTCTACCAATCAAGATTATACGGCACCAATGACTGGCGTGAGAGATGCGGATATGCTTGGATGGAGTGTACTTGTGCCTTCTCCTGGAATGTATGACAGCTTCAGTGATGATGATTATAGAAAAGAGGTAAGCTATTTAACTGAAACACCTGTGAAAGGGGTAATGACACCTTATCAGCGATGGAAATGGCCAAGAATCCATACTGCTAAATGGTGTTTATTTCCAGGGGCAGGAGCAAATGCTGAGGGAGCGGATTCTGATATTAAGCATGTAATATTTCGTTATGCTGAAGTGTTGTTAATGGCTGCAGAATCTATCAACGAAAGCAACGGCCCCACGGAAAAGGCATATGAATATATAAATGCGGTAAAAAGGCGCGCTAGAAATACGTCTCAAGGTGTACGTGAGACGCCAATAGATTTGCCAGCAGGACTTAGTCAGGATGCTTTCAGAGAGGCAGTAAGAGAAGAACGAAGAGTGGAACTGGCCTTTGAATGGAAACGCTGGTATGATCTCAAACGCTGGGATACAGTGGTAGAGGCGTTTACTGCGGAAAACGCTTACGAGAAAAGGACTAACGTAAAAGATTATCACAAGCTATTACCTATTCCACAGGAGGAGATAGGGAGGAATCCTAATTTATTGCCGCAGAACCCGGGTTATTAATTATTATTTAAATAAACATATTAATCAATTTGTTATAATGAATTATAAGTGGAAATATTTTAGGTTGTTGCTACTGGTCGCTGGTTTATGCTTGGTAAATACAAGTAGCACTTGGGGGCAATACGCGCTGAGTAGCAATTTTATTGATAAAAACTTGACAGAAGCGATCGAGCAGATCGGGTTTTTAGCTCCCAACGTTCCTGCTGATAAATTTCCCAGAACCTATGAGCAGGGTAAATCCATCAGTTCAAACAGTGCTTGGTGGACATCGGGTTTTTATCCTGGAACACTTCTTTATTTATATGAATACAGTGGAAATAACGAATTATTGAATAAAGCAAAAGAAAAGCTGAAAATTTTAGAACCGGAGAAATTGAATACTTCAACGCATGATCTTGGCTTTATGCTGTATTGTAGTTTTGGAAATGCCTTACGGTTAACGGATGATAGCAGCACGTATAAAGAGGTCTTACTCACAGGTGCAAATTCATTAATTACTAGATTCAATCCGACAACAAAAACGATTCGATCATGGGAAGGCTGGACCTTCCCAGTAATTATTGATAATATGATGAATTTAGAATTTCTTACACAGGCATCAAAGATAAGTGGCGACAGTAAATATCGAGATATGGCCATTATACATGCAAATACTACGATGCGCAATCACTACAGAAAAGACATGAGTTGCTATCATGTGGTAGATTACAATCCAACAACTGGTGGAATTGTGGCTAAAAAAACGGCACAAGGGGCATTTGATGAATCTGCATGGGCCAGGGGGCAAGCCTGGGGTCTCTACGGCTATACCATGATGTACCGTGAAACAAGAGACAAGCGTTATTTAAAGTTTGCTGAAAAGATTGCCGATTTTATCTTAAATCATCCGAATTTACCGGAAGATTTCATTCCGTATTGGGACTTTAATGCTCCCGATTTACCAGCTGATAGTCCATATGCAGCAACATACAAAAGTAATAGAGATGCCTCCGCTGCTGCGATAAATGCCTCTGCTCTACTAGAGCTAAGCTCCTTTGTTAAGCCTACGAAAGCGAAGCGATACCTTCAATCTGCCGAAAAAATGCTGATAAGCTTGTCGTCTTCCCCATACAAAGCTGCTATAGGATCAAATGGCGGATTCATTTTGATGCAAAGTGTTGGTTCCATTCCACATAAAAGTGAAATAGATGTGCCCTTAACTTATGCGGATTATTATTATGTTGAAGCTTTAATGCGGTATAGGAAGTTGTTGAAATAGTATAATGGTAGCTTAACGTGAGCTTAAGCTACCGCTTTGCTTCTCAGATATCGAGCTAGAAGCATCGAAGGAGTAGAACCTGATAGTGCCGAGTTTTTAAAATTTAAATTCGGCATTTGTTTGTGGATAGTCTAGCTTCGTACTCTTTCTGTTATTATCAACGGTTACATGGAGAATATTCGATTGCTGATGATGAGACTGATAGAGAATAGAGTTGTTTATAGTTAATTTTTTGACGCTTTCAACAGCATTTATTTGCAAATAACACCAAGCAGCATCTTCCTCAATCTCATAACCTATGTATCGCAATTCCTGCGCCTTTCCATCAGTGGTAATAGCTAAATTTTTCTTTAAATAGTCTGCTAGGTATTTATCAACGATAGAACGATTAGTTGGTTTCATTAAACTGAAACGATGCCCGTATTTTTTCGAAAGGGCGTCTTCCAAATCATCGAAAAAGATTCTGCAACTAATCTCTAATATTTTATCATTTTTCTTATGTTCAATGCTTGTAACACTAATATAAAACGGATGTAATACTGAAAACAATAAAACAAAGAGTGAATTGGCCATGCCTCGTCTATAAATATATAAGCAAAGGTAAAAATTATGTATTAAATACATGCTTTCGAGGGGCGAATGTTGGTAAAACATTAAATTTCATGTAACATTGCAACAGGAATAGGGTAAATTTATTTCATGCAAGATTTTTCTTTGTATTTCAGCCTCGGATGGCAGCATATTTTAGATTGGAAAGGTTACGATCACATTCTATTTGTCTGCGTATTATGTGGTGTATATCTATTGCAAGATTGGAGAAAAGTATTAGTCTTAGTGACTGCATTTACAGTTGGGCATTCCATTACCCTTGCACTGAGCGTATTTAATTTTGTTCGTATAAATACGGATCTAATCGAATTTCTAATTCCCGTTACAATTGTTGTTACAGCATTTGTAAATATTATAACGAAAAAGAACAAACAACAGCTTGCCTGGATAAGCTATTGTTTTGCACTTTTTTTTGGGTTAATTCATGGCCTAGGTTTTTCTAATTTTCTAAAAAGTATATTAGGGAAGGAGCAAAATATTGTAGGGCCACTTTTTGCTTTTAATATTGGGCTGGAGTTCGGACAACTGCTTATTGTTTTAGGTGTTTTAATTATTTCTTCTATCTTAATGACGGTTTGCAAAGTGCAGCGAAGAGAATGGAATTTGTTTCTTTCATCAAGCATTTTAGGTATTGCCCTCATTATGGCTATTGAACGGTTTTAATTTTTGATATATGAATAAAAAGTTACTGTTTTACGTGTTGTTCCTAACAGTTATAGGTGTTAGGGTTTTTGCACAAAATCGAAATAATCCTGAGTCCAACCACGGAAATAAATTCGAGCAACTCGGAAGTATGGTGCGTGATCCTAGCATGTATCGTTCGGCATCTGGTGCTCCAGGACCCAATTATTGGCAACAGAAGGCTGACTATGTGATAAACGTAGAATTGGATGATGAAAAACAGCGCATTACTGGTTCGGAAACGATTACTTACACCAATAATTCGCCCGACCCACTGACTTACTTGTGGTTGCAGTTAGATGAAAATGAGCATGCACCGAATGCCGAAAGTAGGCAATTTGATGCAAATACGATGGACGATAAAATGTCTATAAGTCAGCTGCAAAAAATGGTGGGACCAAAAAAAGACTATGGTGTGCATATCCAGAAAGTAAGCGATGCTAGTGGGAAGCAAATGGACTATATTATCAACTATACCATGATGCGAATCAATCTTGCTACATCGTTGGCTCCAGGTGCTAAAATAAGCTTTAAGATCGATTGGTATTATAATGTTTCCGACAGAATGGTGGAAGGCGGACGGGGGGGATATGAATTCTTTCCGGAAGATGGTAATTACCTGTATACCATTACGCAATGGTACCCTCGCATGGCGGTGTATTCCGACTTTCAGGGATGGCAAAATAAACAATTTACCGGTAGGGGCGAGTTTGCCTTAGCATTCGGCGATTTCAAAGTTAATATTACGGTACCTTCTGATCATATAGTTGGCGCTACCGGTGAGTGTAAAAATTACGGCCAAGTACTAACAACAGCGCAGTTAGGTCGTTGGAAGCAGGCGCAGGCAGCAAAAGAACCTATAGAGATCGTTACCTTAGAAGAAGCAACAAAAGCTATGAAATCCCATGCTTCTGATAAAAAAACATGGACCTACGAAGCAAAAAACGTACGCGATTTTGCTTTTGTAACTTCAAGAAGGCTAGTTTGGGATGGTATGCGTGTAAATGACATTGAAGGAAATCAACCCATGGCCATGTCATATTATGGCCCCGAAGCTTATCCTTTATACAGGCCATATTCCACTAAGGCAGTGGCACATACACTTCGCACGTATTCTAAACATACCATTAATTATCCCTATCCGGTAGCAATTTCTGTGGAGGCCGCTAACGGAATGGAGTATCCAATGATTTGTTTTAATTACGGGAGGGCAGAGAAAGATGGTACTTATAGCGAAGCAACGAAGTACGGTATGATAGGCGTTATTATACATGAAGTCGGGCATAATTTCTTCCCTATGATTGTGAATTCTGACGAGCGCCAATGGTCGTGGATGGATGAGGGATTGAATACCTTCTGCCAATACCTAGCTGAGCAGGAATGGGACCCCGACTTCCCGTCAAGAAGAGGACCCGCCTATAAGATTGTAGATTATATGAAGCTACCTAAAGATCAGTTGGAGCCAATCATGACAAATTCGGAGAACATTGTGCAGTTTGGCCCAAATGCTTATGCGAAACCTGCTACAGCCCTAAATATTTTACGTGAAACCGTGATGGGAAGGGAACTTTTCGATTATGCCTTTAAAGAGTATGCAAGAAGGTGGGCATTTAAACACCCTACACCAACCGATTTCTTTCGCACAATGGAGGACGCTTCGGCGGTTGATCTAGATTGGTTTTGGAGAGGTTGGTTTTATGGCATTGATCCGGTGGATATTTCGATAGACGACGTGAAGCATTATCAACTCAATAATCTTAATCCTGAAGCGTTGCAACTAGAAAATGAAAAGATTTATAAAGATGATCTAAATTCTATTACACGAAAACGTAATATAGCGGCTGGAACAAAGTTTGCGATAGAAACAGATACCTCCCTAAAGGATTTTTATAATAAATGGAATCGCTTTGAAGTAAGTAAGGAAGATAAAGAAGCCTTTCAGTATTATTATGAACATTTAGATCAAGAGGAAAAGGCCTTATTTAACAGCAACAGACATTTTTACGAAATCTCATTTTCGAATCAAGGCGGTTTGGTAATGCCGTTAATTATTGAATGGACTTTTGCCGACGGTACAAAAGAAGTAGATAGAATTTCTGCTTATATATGGCGATTGAATGAAGACCAGGTTACCAAAGTTTTTGCAAAGGATAAGGAAGTTATTTCCATAAAATTAGATCCGGAAAGGGAAACTGCAGATATTGATGAATATAATAATACTTGGCCAAGACAGCAGGCGCCAAGTAGGTTTGAGATGTTTAAAGAACACAGTGCCCCAAGAGGAAGTTCCGTAGGACCAAATCCGATGCAGCAAAAGCGAGCTAGAAATTAAGTTGTTTTCCTAATATTAGAAAACATCCGTAGATTGTTATAGTACTACGGATGTTTTTGTGTAAGGTTTTGACGGTTGATAGAGGCCTGATTACAAATGACTTTTATTGCGTTCCTAAGTGCTGTTTGAAAAACAGAATATTTCTATTTAATACTTCCTGCATAGCAGAAGGTTGCATAATACTGTTCCAAGGATGCCGTCTACCAAAGACATGATCAGTTGATATTGTAAATAAGGTGGCATTAGCATTGCCTTTCTTTAAATTATATGCCTGTGTAACCGGTACGTTGATGTCTTCTGTTCCATGGCAAATAAGCCAAGGTACTTTAATTTGGCTAGCTGCCTTCAAAATGTCCAAACGCTCACAATTGCTTAGAAAATCCTCATAAAGCTGATAATTTAAAGGCATTTGTTGTCTGGTACGTCCGTTTGTATAGTAAGCCACGCCTTCGTGTTTCCAGTCGTTTAATTGTTTTCGTGACCAATTTCCCCAAGGGGTCTTGCATTGATCAATTGCAGCCCATGTTATCAATGATTTTATGCGCATATCCTCAGCGGTTTTAATGATGCTAATTCCTCCACCCATACTATGACCAATAAGTCCAATTTTGTCAATTGCAATACTTGAATGATAAGGATTAAATGGGTTGTGTATCCAATCAATCACACGCTTAAGATCATCTAACTGCTTCGTATAATTGTTGTCTCCAAAAGCGGCTAAATCTACAAAATGTTCGGGTTGTTCGGGAGAGGTACCGTTGTGTGAGAAATTAAACTTAATAAAAGCAAATCCTGAAGCCAGAAATTGCTCTGCAATTAAGTCAAGGTTACCCCAATCTTTAAAACCATTGAAACCATGTGCATAAACAATTACAGGTTGAGGCAAGCGTGACTCGCTAAAAAAAATATCAAAGGTAATAGGTCTTTCATCACATCCTCTCATTGTTAAATTCTTCACTTTTGCCATGACACCTCCTCGTTTTGACACATAAAGTTACGAAATGCTAAGAGGAAAGCGAAGAACACAACGTTTAAACTGCAGCGCTTAAAACAAAAAGCTAATTGTCCATCGCCGAAATTCGGCCACTAGGCTCACGCTAATAACCAACAACCAACAAGGTGTAATCAACCAACAACGAATAACCAATAAGCAATATCCCTGAAATCAGGTAGTCTGCAAGATTGATTTTTAGTTATTTTTGCTAGCACTATAAAAAATACATATGCGATATCAAATTAAGTTGTGCTATCTCTTATTGATCGCAGCTGTATTGAGTTTGAGTGCTTGTTTCGAAGTGGTGGAAGAAATGGTCATTAAGAAAGATGGTAGCGGGAAGATGACGGTAACCTTAAATCTTAGTCAAAGTAAAACAAAGGTGGCTTCTATTCTATTGCTTGACAGTATTAATGGTTATAAAGTTCCCAGCAAGGAAACGATTCAACAAAGTCTCCAGGAAGCAGTTGTCAGCCTACGAAAGACGCCAGGTATCAGTGCCGTATCACAAAGACTGGATTTTGATAACTACATTGCATCCATTAGCTTTTCATTCTCAAAAGTTGCCGATTTAAATACGGTCAATACACTGGTTTATGAGAAATTAAAAATTAAGCCTGCGGGTGAGTCCTCCTACAGTTATCAATCTACTACGCATTTATTTGTGCGGAACTACCAATATTCTTCGAAAGCAAAACAAGCCTATCAAAAATTAAAAAATCAAGACAAAGAAATATTTAAGAACGCTACTTATACCAGTATTTACAAATTCGAGTTGCCTGTTTTATTTCAGAGCAATAAAAATACGAAGGTTTCGGGTAGTAAAAAAGCCGTTATGCTTCGAGCTAATATTTTAGATCTTATTAACGGTAATAAGAATATTTCCAATCAAATACAATTAGTTAATTAATTCATTATGAATAAATATAGTTTAACACTGCTTAGCATATTCTTGGCGTTTACTGCTTCGGCACAACATATAGAAAACGGTGTGCCAAAAAATGCTCATGCTGTAGCTACCATAAATAGCAAGTATTTCTTTGATCTAATAAGCGTCGGTGAGTTTAACCAGTCAGAAATTGGAAAAGCACTGCTGGAAAAAATAGCTAGAAACAATAACAGGCAATACCGAAGCGTAGAAGATTTTGGTATTGATTTAGATGCACAAATGTATGTTTACAGTACCAAATCAGATAGCATTGTATATTATGGAATGTTAGTACCATTATATGATGCTAAAAAGGTAGACACGCTGATGAGTGATATTGGTACCTCACTTCATGTACAGAAAGAGTCACGACGAATTGACTTGGAAGACAAAAAACAAATTGTAACATGGAATGATAACGTTTTACGCATATTTTCTGGCGACTTACAGGATCATTTTTTTGAAAACGAAGAGATCGCAGCAAAGTATGGAATCAAAAACAGTAAGCTCAGTGATACCTATGATACTTCGGTAGAGAGCCCCGAACCTCCAGTAACAGATACAGTTGGTTACTATTGGGATGAAACCGATACTGTTGCCGTCTCACCGGATTCCACTGCCCTGACGATCCAAGAAGAGGAATATAGCGATTATAACGACGATTATGCAGATTCGGTTAACCGGGATTCGATTTATGATGACTATTATGCAAGTATAGCGGCTGACGATTCTATAAAACGTGTGTTGTTGAAGAAATGGTTAAACGATGAGCTTAACCGTTTGTCGATAACTAAGGAAACATTTGACAATAAATCTTTCAGACAAGCAGTCAATAAAAAAGCTTTGGCGAGTATTTGGATACGCAATGTGGATGAGCTTTATAACGATTTTGTGCCGGATGTTTACGCCGCATTTTTAGGAAAGAAAACGAATAAATTTAGCGCAGGATTTGGGGCCGCTACTGCCGACCTTGTTGTAGAAGGAAACCATGTTAAGTTAAGTGGGGCGCTAGAGGTTGCCGACGATCAGGTGAAGAGATATCATCGAATTTATAATCGCAAAATGAATAAAAAATTCTTCAAATATATTGATGAAGATGCTTTGGCCTACATGGGCTATAAAGTTAATACACAGGCATATCTCGAAGAGCTTCCAAGTCTGATGAAGCAATACTACGGAAGTTTACTAGGTAGTTTTAAAGAGGAGATAGATTTAGGTGCTACCGTGTTTTCATTAATATTAGATGAAAAAGCGATAGGAAAAGTAGTTAAAGGAGATGGTGTGCTTGTACTCACTAGTGTGAAAGAACAGGAAGTAAAGTATACCACCTATGAATATGACGATGATTATAATTCAATCGAAGTCGAAAAAATGAAGAAAGAAACTTTGCCAGACTTTTTATGGATGTTTTCTTCCGATGATATGAAACTTATGAAGAGGCTTTTGTCCGTTGGTTTGTCTAAACATGCTATTACGGAAGAAAATGGGATTTATACTTTTAAAAATAAAAAAAGTCCGTTTGATGTACACATATTGCTTAAAGATGGTATTGTCTTTATTGGAACCTCTTTTGAAAGGTTGGTAGATATACAGCAAGGAAAAAATAAAAAGAATCTGTCTGTTAAAAATAAGGCTGTATTGAAGAAGAATAGCATGGTTCTAGCTTTAAACACCAGTAAAATAAGCAAAGCGGTCAATACGTTAGATTTATCCGATAGTTATGGGTCTAAGGCGTTGAAAGAGAAGCTTCAAAGCTTGGGCAACTTCTACTTTACATCCAAAGGTATGGATGGAAATAAAATGGTTGCAGAATTTAGTGGAGAATTTCCGAGCACTCATAAAAACGCTTTGAAGTATATTTTGTATTTAATAGAAAGTACCGCTTTTGGGGACATGTAGTCGGATGAATCATCGATGTTTGATTTTTTAATTACTAAGGCTAATTTACCGATAGATTTTAAGTACCTTTTATAACCATTGAAGTATTTATCCAATTTTATTTAATAAATAACAAACACTATTTATTGGCCTAATATGAAAAAGGTTGTTGTATGGTTAAGTCTTATTTTGTTAATTTTACTTTTGGCAGGCGTTGGTGCGTTTTATTTTCGCCAAGAACAATCTTATAGGCAAAATATACCGCGAAATGTTACCTCCTTAACGCAAGTCAATATAGATGGAGTGCTGAAATCTATCCTTTGGAATGCCATTACCAATCCAACATACTATATAAAAATCAATAAACAAAAAAAAGGAAAGAGAAAGCAAGCACTTCATACGGGATTAAAAATACCGGCCAATTTGTTTGTCTATACAGTTAAAGATAAGTCAAATTCCACTTATTTTGCATCGCTATCCATTGATGATCACTCTATTTTTAGGCAGTTTACCCACCGAATATTGAATATCAAGGATTATCAGGTATATGATCAAGATATAAACATACATTGGGCAAAGAGTAAAGATGGGAAAGTGAGTTTAGCCTATTTAAAGAATAGATTGGCAATTTCCTACTCCACCACTTCCGACAATACGCTTGAAGTATTACGCAATATACTCTATCAAAAAGACACCCAAAAAGTTAAAGAGAGCTCGCTTTTTAGTCAGTTAAATAATAAAAAGGAGCATATTATTTATGTAAGCGATTCATCGACGCTAATTGCAAATTTCAATGTCGGTGAAGTAAATCTACACGGTTTGATGCGTTCTTCTATGCTGGTTGGAAAAAAGAAATTGAGGCCTAAAAAATTTGCAGACAATAGTTTGATTAAACTCTGGTTAGCTGCAGATATAGCTCCTTTTATCAAAGCAAATAAGCAGTTTTTTAATCGACATCATATACCAGCGGATACCTTGCTAAGATATTACGGGAGTTATTTGGATTTCGAATGGAAAAATAAGCAGTCAATTCAACGAGATACAATTATCACCTATGACTACAATGACGATTTCGAAAGGGTTGAAAGGAGATCTATTCGGGAAGAACGAGTACCGGAAATATATCTTGCACTTGAAGCTTCTCCACACTTGGCTAATTATATTCCAAAACAGATTTATTATAAGTTTCAGTTAGGTACAACAGCAGATAGGCTGTATTTTGGAACGGGTACGTCTTTTAGCGATGGCCATGTGACTGATCTAAGTGAACATTTCTTTTATTTATTTATGGATACTGAGAAACTATTCGGGAATAAACAGTTTCTTCAGCTTGAAAAATATGCTGATGGAATAAAATCCCTCACCATGAAGGGAAGTGCGAAAGAAGGCTCTTTGATAGAACTTGAAGGTAGGTTGTGTTTCAAAGAGCTTTCTATAAATAGCTTAGTACAATGGCTTTATCCTGTGCCTTAGATTTATTGATGAACTGTATGAAGCTTTTTAATCCGATCATTTTTGACTAATAGATAAACGATGGCCAGTATTGTGAAGGATAACAATATAAATAAAGCAGCAAGGAGCTGATAAGTCAGCGTGGGTAGTACTGAAGGTAATTGCATTAACAGCGAAAGTATGGACAGTCCCATGCCAGATCCAAAGAAATAGGCCGTGGTGTTAACGCCGGAGGCCGTTCCATGATAGTTGACGGGAATTTGTTGCAAAGCCATTACGGTTAAGCTTGGAATAGAAACAGCCATTCCGGCCCCCATCACGCAGGCGACAGAGAAAATTACAAACGTGAATAACCCATATCCTATTCCTATAACCAAAAATAGTGCTCCAAAAAACATTAATAACATGCCAATGATGGCTGTTTTTACTACCGCTAACTTTTTTAATAAGCTCGGTAATAAAAACTTTGAAACCATCGCCGAACCAACACTAAAAGGAAACAACAATAACCCAGCTTTTGCCGCTGAGAAATGTAAAATATCTTGTAAATAAAATGATAGGATAAGTAAGTAGGTTAAGAAAAATAATCCTATAATGAAGATCATTTGATTACCCATCTTTGTATAAGAACCTTTCAATAACTGAAAGTTGATTAATGGTGTAGGGTGTTTATATGCTCTTTTAATAAAACAAATTATACCTACAGAACAGCTTGTCAATAAAGCAAGTACCTGTAGCGGTCTATTAACAAGATGGGGCAGGGCATGTATAAAGTAAGAGATGGCAATAATACAGGCCGACAAAATGAATCCGGAAATGATATCTGGTTTTTGTACTTTTTTATCTTTTGCATCAGCGGGAATAAAGATAAATGCGAAGACTAAGCAAGAAGCTATAATAGGCACATTAATAAAAAAAATCCATTGCCACCCTAAATAAGATGCTATAATTCCTCCAAGGGATAAACCGCAGCCCGAACCTATGGCTGCAAAAGAGCTGAATATTCCCAATGCTTTTCCTCTCTCTGTGGGTTTTGGGAAGGTATTCGTAATAATAGCCATTGCCGAAGGCATTAATAAAGCAGCGCCTAATCCCTGAATCGCCCTAAAAGCGAGTAAAGAGTTGAATGATGTGGAGAAACCCGCGCCAATAGATGTGATCAAAAAGAGTGTGGCTCCTGTTAAAAAAACCGTCTTCTTTCCCCATGTATCTGTTAGCTTTCCACCTATTATTAAAAAACCGCCATATAGTAATACATAGATCGTTTGTAACCATTGAATAGACTCCGTCGGTAAACGAAAATATTGTTGAATTAAGGGCAATGCCAAATTCATAATAGCAATGTCTAAAGCCTCTAAAAAGACAGCGGAGCAAGCTATGCATAGTATGATATTTTTGTACCGATTCATTATATTCTCCGCAGGTTGTTCTGAAAGACATTTTTTTGCTATTTGCATATAAAATATAATATGTCTATTTTGTTCTGCTGCAAATATATTTTCTTTCTGTTGTACTTTATTTTATAAATATTTTTTAGAACGTATACGCATAATTTGATTATTTTTTAGATAAAAATACTTTTGTAATATTCGTTTTATGGCAAAAAAAGAACAAGATTTATCTTATACACTGGATGATAAGGATTATCAAATACTAACGCTGTTACAACGAAACGCTAAGCTGACGGTTAGGGAAATTGCTCATGAAATCAATCTGAGTCCAACTCCTGTTCATGAACGGATAAAGCGTTTAGAGGCTAATCGAATTATTAAGCAATATGTAACATTAATCGATCATGCAGCTTTAGAAGAGCGCATAGTAGTTATATGTTATGTTTCACTAAAGGAGCACACAAAAAAAGGAGGCGGGATCTTTATTGATGCTATTCATAAACTTGATGAAGTGATTGAGTGTTATAATATATCAGGGAAATTTGATTTTATGCTTAAAGTCATCGCAAGAAATATGGCAGCATATCACCAATTTCACGTAAATAAATTAAGCGAAATTGAAGGGATTAATACGATTCAAACGGTGTTTGTAATGGATGTTATAAAAGAGGATTTAAAGCCAATAGTTTTACCATTAACTTAAAAATGGTTAGCTAATAAGGTTTTAATCTGAAAATGACCCATGCGCCAAACAAGAGAAGGATGGAAGTGATTGTTAAATATCCGAAGGGTATAATGATAATCAATAAGAGAAATAGAAAAAATGTAAATTTTACGTAAGATACTAGTTTCAGACCCACCAAAGATATGCTTTGATAAAGAAATATGGATAGCGACAGCATGTACAGGACTAAAATGCTGGAAGCAAAGATTTCAAAGCAGAAAAACAGCCAAATTATTTCGGGAATGAACAAAAGAAAATTTCCTTTTAAAGTGGCGTAAAATCTGAAGTTAGCGGTGTATGGCAGATTTCTCAGAAGGGCCAGCGATTGAGATTCAAATCTGAATTGACCAAACAAAAGAACAATATGAGCGGTTGCTAAGGAGCTAACAATGATAGCGGCCAATGCTATATTATCTTGTAAATCATGGAAGATGTGGTACATACCTGCTATTAGTAAGTAAGAGCATAATTTACAGATTCCATATGCCAATTTCTGTTCAGCAAGTAAGTACTTAACACCAATGGTCGTATACGTGATAGGAAGGTTGTCAGCAAGGTTGAGTTTATTTCTTTGTACCACTTGTACTACCATTTTCTTATAGAAAAATCTATCTACCATCAATGCGCCAACGGAAATAAACGTAAGGATAGCAAGTATGAGCGAAAGCGCTATAATGATGTTTTTCGTATAGAAGCCCATTGCTGTGCATATGATAGCGTATAATAGAATGGGCATATTTACTAAGACCAGCAAAAAGAACCAGTAGATAACGCGCGTGACCTTGTTAAACGACGAAAAACTGTAAAACAAGAATTGTTGTGTTTCTTCCTTTAACTTTCCGCTTATAAAGAAGAGGGATTTTAGAAGGTAAAGTAACCAAAAACCTATTGTAATAATAAGTGCAAAGAAATTAGTTAGAATTCTGTGAATAACACCAATATGAAAAGTTAATAATTGGCCAGGATCACCTAT
>DATMSZ010000072.1:0-3923 GCA_035565175.1 Pseudosphingobacterium sp. | reverse complement strand
ATTACGTTGCATTTTTATCCTTGTGCCTTAGAGTTGCTCTTTGTATCTGATAAGGTAGTCGTTAACTTTATCAAAATCTGTAATTTCTCCTAGATTTTTTTCCGTGATAATAAAGGGTTGATAATTTTCAGATGGTATTTTCATGATCGTCTTGAGCTGTGGTGTAATCCGATCAAGGTAGACTTTAGCGTCTTCATAAGAGAAAAATTTTCCTATGTAAAGTAATTGCAGCTCGTCATCGACCTTTTTAAGTTGATGGGTGAGATTTTTATCCAAGTATTGACCTCTGTTAAATTGTCCGATGCCATATCTTGAGGGACTTAAATTTACTTTTGCATTATCCACATTGATAACAAAATAATAAATAGCAGAATCGGGTAAGAGTTCTAAATCCCTAAAACTGTTGACCTGTTGGCCCGGTGTATATGATGCAATTTTAACTTTACCTTGCAAATTGACTGTACTATTAAATGGTGTTACTTGTATGTTTTGCTGATTGTTCAAATTTCCTGCCAAAGACCTTCTAGGAGGTGGAGGTGTTTCCGCACGATTAAATGCCAGCTCCGGCCATTTGGTTAAAACCGGTTCATCTACAAATTGCTCTCTACCGTCTTCAATGTCCATTATTGCAATTTTCCTATCCTGCAAAGATACTCTATTAGAATCAATATAGCTTAGATGTTGATTAACCAAAGGCGAAATGAGCTTATTATCAGCGTAATCACTTTGAATTTTTTTCAGTTCTTGTTCAAAACTTTGTAAAGAGCTCGTTCTTCCTATAGCCAATGCTTTTAAATAAGCCATTTGTGCCGCAATATCAAGGTGATTATCCTCGCCAAATACACTGTTCAAACTGTCGGCAATTGCTATAACCTGCTGATAATCTTTATCTGCATACAGATTATAGGCGTCAATGTAGATATTATTGAGTGTTTGCGACTCTTCTCCCAATTTACTTAAATACTTGGGGTCGTTGATGATTTTAGCATAGATAGATTCCGGTGAAGTGGTGAGAAGTTGATTTTTATAAGAATTTTTTCGCTGGTCGCCAAGCTCCGTGTATAATCTATAAAGGTTGTATAGCACAAAATCTTTTTCCTTAACGGAAGGAAAGCGTTCGAGGAGGGTTGCGTATATCTTTGCAGTTGCTTCTTGGTCTTTTAGATTGTCTCGATAAATTTCTGCCAACTTTAAATAAGCTTCTATGATTTTATTATTCGATTCTTTTAATGCGATTTCAGTTAAAGGAACGGCCTTAATAAAATCTTCCTTTGTTACGATAGCAGATGAATCGTGTTGATTACCTTTATCCTCAACATTAGCCGGAGAAATATCGGTGTTGTTTCGGGCTGTGAGCGACGACTGTTTGTCGCGGATACGCCAATTATCTTCCAATGACCTGTTGCCCCAGCGCCTTTTAAACTCTGTAAGTCCATTACTAATAGCATTAGGATTATTAAAGTAAAAGCTTTTATCAGTTGATTGTTTGTTTGAGAAGTTTGCTGCATAGTCAGGGTTAGTAACCTGTTTCTTTTTGCTGTTGTTCTCTTCCTCTTTTTTGATCGCGATCGCTGCTTTTTCTTTGTATTCAAAAATACTGTCTATCGTTTTTAATCTTTCTTTCTCGGGTAGTTTTGCTAGATGTTGCAGTTGATCTTGCTCGGCAATGATGCTTAACTGTCTAACAAGATCATCTAAGTTCTCTATCTTGGCCTGAATGGTTGCATATTGGGGAAAAGTAGGATCTATTAAAGTGGCAGTGCTGTCGTAATAGTGTTTAGAAGTATCATATGCGGCCTTGTCGAAATAAATGTCGGCCATTTTAAGATAAGTTGAAGCCCGTTGATAATTATTATTACTTGGCTCTCTTAGTGATAATTTATAACTTTTGATTGCCTCATCTTCCTGATCATGATCTAAGTACGATTCGCCTATTATATAATATATCTGATCAGTAAAGCCCTTGTTTTTATCATCTTTGAGCATCTTTTTGAGCCTTGAAACTGTACTCACAAGGGATGAATCGCCATAGTCTTTCTGCATAAAAACCTGGTTCAACTCAGCATTAAATGCCATTTCATAAGAGGCATTACTCTTAACAATCTTCCCAAAATGCTTGTTAGCCATTAAGTAATCTCCATTACTGTATAAAAGCTGACCTAAGATATAGTGCCAGCGCAATTTCTCTTTCTTATTCTTGCTGGTTTTAATTGCCAGTTCAAGCATTTGAATGGCCCCATCGTTCTTATTCACCCCTAGATAGTAACGCGCTTGGCTGGCATATGTTATGGCTAACGGATGTTTATTGTTTCTAGCAGCAACAAAGGCGGAGTCTAAGACCTTTGATGCTTGTTCCAAATATCCTATTTGCATTAACGATCGGGCCTTCCATGCAAGGGCAGGTTCCAATAGTTTCTTATTATTAACAGTAATGGTATTGATTACATAAGAAAAAAATTCGGCTGCATTATAATAATTCCCTTTTTCATAGTTGGCCTTGGCCATTAGAAAATAAGCATTGTTTATATATTTGCTTTCACTTTTGTCGTTTATGATGGTGATGGACTTTTGGATGATGGAATCCATAAGTTTCGTATTACTTGCTATACTTGCCTCATTCGGTTCTATAAATACGGGCAAAGTGTTCTGGAAATTGGGTTTTACGCTATTTATCCTATTTTCTTCCGCTTCATCAAGTAGCTTATTGGCATTATAGAGAATATTAAACTTTGTGGTGATGTTCTGGCTAAAACTGGTTTTTTCAGCTTTTTCTTTTTTAGTAAAACAACCGGAAATTAATATTGTAAAAAAAAGGAATGGGAGGGAAAAGGCGAACCTTCTCCAAACTTTGGAGAAAGGGTTTAACGTAAACCAGTCACTATTTTGCCGGCTGTTTATAAGTTTTTGTTGACGATACATCAGTTTAAAAATATGTGCAAAGTTAAACCTCTTTTGATTATCTTAAAATGTAAGTGCTTGTTAATTTGTTTAATAATTTCTTGTCTTTTTCTTTAAAAGGGCAAATAAATGTTATATAATATAAATCTAAGTAGATTCTCAAAAAAAAGCTATATTGATTCGCTGTTTAATAACCAAACGGTTTATAAACATAAATAAAATTTCTTCATTATAAAGATTATTTGTGGTAAAATAAATGGTTCCTCACAAGCCATTTTCGGGTTTTTGTGATCTTCTAAACAAGCGGTAACTTTGATAAACTTCTATATATGACTAAACAATATTTTGATAAAGAAAGGGATCCAATAAAAAAAGAGCGGAATGCCTATATTTATTATACAGGTCTGGGGTTTCAAATGATAGCCACCATATGTGTTTTTGCGTTTATTGGGTACAAGATAGATATGGCAAAGAAAGGAGAAGTTGGTCTTTACACGGCCATCCTTTCCCTATTGGGGGTATGCGTGAGTTTAGTTGGTACCATTTGGTCTGTAATAAAAAAGAAATGAGCTTTCTTTTTTAGGCGTTGCCTGCGCTAATATAATGTTGATTTTTTGCCTCTTATTTTCCACAATTCTAGTGATTTGGTAGGTAAATATTATCTTCGTGCCAAAATGTTAAAAGAAGATATGACCATAGCGCGATTTTCTGGCCTTTATGTTTTTTATGGCATATTGTTAGCCTTAGTGGCTAGGGGACTGGAGTGCGTGTTTACGAAGGAGGAAATATTGACAAATATTTTTTGGATCTCTTTTATTTTTTTATTTGCACTGACGTATATTGCATACGTGGTGTCTTACGTAGGTTTAAAAAAAACACCTCAAACGGGGGTTTTTGCTATGATGGGAGGAATTATTTTAAAACTGCTTTTTGCTTTGTCATTTGCTTTGGTGGTTATTATGAAACTTTCTGTAAACCAGCTAGTTTTTGCTTTAAATTATTTTTCTTTATATTTCTTATTTACA
>DATMSZ010000071.1:0-3217 GCA_035565175.1 Pseudosphingobacterium sp. | reverse complement strand
GTTGGTTTAAAATTTTCAGAAATTTAAAAAATAATGTCTTTGCGGAAAACCAACAGGCTAATTACTTACGTGTAATTCGCTCTCTATGTTGAATTCCCCATTTACGGAGTTCGTTAATAGCAGCATCCAGCGAGCTACCGTAATCCGTTAATGAATATTCAACCACCACCGGTATAGAGTCGTACACTGTTCTTTTTACTAACTGATTCATTTCTAATTCCCGCAGTTCTTTTGACAACATTCGATCAGTTATTTTAGGTATTTCCCTTGCCATCTCGCTAAATCTTTTATTACCAAAAGATAAGGAAATAATAATAGGCAATTTCCATTTACCATTAAGCACGTACAACGCGTCTTGAACGGGTTGTATCATTCCCATGCAAGTGCTATGATCTCTTAATTCTTGGCCTTCCACTTTTTTTTCTTCCGCCACATGTACCGATGCTGTTTGCGTACTCATAATGCTGCATTCTAAAGATAACTATATCAGTGTATAGCACTATACATTAGTATAGTGCTTACTTATTTATAGCAAAGATAGCTACTTTTGTCTCAATAAAATAAAGATTTAAATCAAAAATTTAAAAAAAAATAAATTAAAATGACGACAAACAAAATTATCTATTGGATAGCCACAGGCCTTGTTGGAGCAATGATGCTGTTCAGTGCATTTAACTATCTCACCAATGAAGAAATAAAAGGGGCGTTTATACACCTTGGTTTTCCCAACTTCTTTCGAGTAGAATTAGCTATTCTGAAATTTATAGGAGCGATAGTATTATTATTACCTATGATACCTGGAAAATTTAAAGAAATGGCTTATTGGGGCTTTGGATTAACTTTTATTTCGGCATTCATCGCACATACCACAGTCGGCGATGCTACTCGATACGCCGTTACGCCCTTAATTTTCTTAGTGATCCTGGTGGTTTCTTATATCTATTTAAAAAAAAATAAGCAAACAAAACATCTCTAAATAAAAATTAGCCTCGATAATTAGATAACATGGCGAGCTATCTATCGCTCATCAGGCAAGTAAAAAATCAAGAACTTATAAAAACAAAAAATGAAGAAAATATTGCAAATAATTTCAAGCGTTAATGGAAACGAATCTTTCAGTAGTAAGCTTTCTGATATCATTTTAGAAAGACTATTATCCATTTATCCTGGCAGTAGCGTACACACGCGTAATTTGACAAAAAAACCCTTCCCTCATTTAGAAGACATCCACTTCTCAGCCCTCTATAAACCTGATGAGTCACGTACCGAGGAAGACAGGAGGGCCTTATTGCCCTCTGATGAAGCCATCAAAGAGGTCCAAGAAGCCGACATAATTCTCATTGGCGTTCCTTTATACAACTTTGGCATTCCATCCACATTAAAGGCATGGGTTGATCACATTACTCGAGCAGGCGTTACATTCCGTTATGATGAAAATGGACCACAAGGGCTATTAGCTGGCAAAAAAGTGTATTTAGCCATTTCTTCTGGTGGCGTTTATTCAGAAGGTCCTATGAAAAGTTACGATTTCACCGAGCCATATCTGAAGACTATTTTGGGTTTTATAGGTCTTACTGACGTCTCTGTATTCCGAATTGAGGGAACGTTAGTGGCCGAATTAAAAGAATCTGCGTGGCCAAAAACACTTGAAAGTGTAAAAACATACGCCTTCTAAATAGCCTGAGAAAAGATCAAGAGTCATTCATTACAAATGATGGCTCTTGAATTTACTATATAGACATTGTCTAGCAATATCATAATTTGGTGGACAGTAAAGGCGAATGACTAAATTGATTGGCGATATTTGATTGCCGTAATATTAGTTATTTTCTTAAAAGCTAAATTAAAAGAGGAGATACTGTTAAACCCACTTTCATACGCAATTGCAGCAATTTTATAGTCTCGATATTGATCCAGCATTAACAATCTTTTTGCTTCCTCAATGCGATATCGTGCAATGTATTGCGAAAAGTTCTCCTTTTCAACCTGGTTAATTGCCTGAGAAAGTTGTTTAACTGTAAGTCCTACTTTCTTGCTTAACTCCGTTAAAGTTAATTCGGGGTTTAAGAACAACTTCTCTTTTTCCATGAGTACATTTAACTTATTGATGTAAGTCTTCGCTTGCTCATATCCAAGATTAGAATTGGCGTATTTCTCAGTTTCTGCCTTAAATAACGATGGATTATTCAGGGCCCATGCAGAAAGAAAAAGCACCATGCCCGAAAAGAGGAAAGCGCCGCTTAAATAAGGGATCAGACCAAGAAGCATGCCGATGTAACTTAAGGTCATTACAATCGTTACCGAGTTAGCGTATATCAGCCACTTTCTTACGCTTAGGAAAGCACTATCATAATTATTCGCCTGTCTTAGTAACCAAAACAAGGCATATATGCTATATATTAAAAGGTGAGTTAACAGTCCGCCCGCAATCGTTACCGAAAGTGTGCTTTGATTATTGGGAATAATAGGTGAACATATAATAAAGCAGAACGAGGGTAAATAATGCCAATAAATTTGCTTATTGACGCTTTGTTGACGACGATATAAGCACCTAACATAAAACCATAATGACGGCCCTATGGCAAGTAACATGGCTAAAAACACATTCCGAATTCGTGGATCAATAGGAAAATAATTAAAAAATAAAGATTTGCCGATCCTAAGCGCACAAGCTAACAAATAAACCGCTAGAAATACGTTCGCCTTAGCACGCTGATTTCTCATGATAAGAAGAAATAGACCAAAAAAAAGCGCAATAATAACCCCTATACTTCCAATCAATAACTCAATATGTTTTATTATTTCAGATTCAAGGCTCATACTACTATTTCTATATTTTCATCAGCCAATTTTACCACTCATTTATAAGCAATAATTTTCATTTTGACCTCACACCGTTTTCCACCCCATAAATAAGCAATAAAAAGATCGGCATTTTATCTCAAACCTTCCCCATGGGTATGTGTATCAATAGGGCCATTATCAATTTAACCTAACAAAAATATGGAAAGTAGATTAAGTTATCTTCAACTTTTATAAATTGTACAGGCATAATCATTTTATTTTCTGCCCTTTAGATATTTCGATTGGCAGTTTGCAGTCAAATTAAGCCTCCGATTTATGTGAACATTTCAAGGATTGTAAATATTTTTTAAGAGTTAATTTGTATTCAATCTAAATAATGATAATTTTACACCGCAGACTATATCAAAAAAAT